>CAZORO010000518.1:0-4141 GCA_964581845.1 uncultured bacterium | reverse complement strand
AAGGAGTAAAGCTTTCTCTCCATCCGGAGCCATCAGGCACTCAAATCCTGATTGACTCAGGACTTCAGAGATGGTCTCGCGGACGGCTTTATCGTCATCCACTATGAGAATTCGAGTCTTCATGGTGGATCCATTACCCAAGGAACCAGCCGGTTGAGTCAGGGTCTTTCCCTCCTCCTCTCGCATGGGTTGTGGTACCTTCTATAGAATGATCGGCAGGAGCTGAACAGATAGGACCATGAAATTCTCTTTCCTTGGATTCCGGCTTGGGATCTATACCCTGCTGGTAATCACGGCCGTTTCCGCAGGAGCCCAGACCCGGATTGTGGATATCCGCGATTATGGCCGATTCTTACGGATTATCGGCTCGGATGTTTCCGACCGTTGTGGCATCGGCCTCGACGTGGCTGATCTAAACCGAGATGGTCTCGAAGACCTTGTGGTGGCATCTGACCAGGCTCTGGATCCCTCCCGGAACTACCGGGGTGGCCGTGTGGACTTGTTCTACTCCCAATCTCTGGAACAGGTGGGGGTGATCGATCTTTTTACACCCCAACCCAAGCCGGATCTGACCTTTTATGGCGATTCGTTGTATGCCCGCCTCGGTCTCCAGATCCAGCATGGCGATTATGATGGGAATGGAATTACCGATCTGGCCATCGCGGCGCCCTATTATATCCTGAACGGTCAAGAAGCAGTGGGGAGGGTTTATCTTTTCTTCGGTGAGTCCATCCAACAGCCGACAAGCACAATCACAATGCCTGGATCCGCCATCCTGATTAATGGCGCGGCTCCAGGAGAACTCACCGGTTTCAAAATGGCCACGGCGGACTTTGACCGGGATGGGCTGGATGATCTCGTGCTTGGTTCGCCGGGTTCCTCGAAGTCAGGCTTTCCAGTCTCGGGGGCGGTTTATGTAGTTCATGGCCGGAACCATTCCAGTTGGACCTCCAAGCCCTCACTGGACCTGGCCAAGGCTACGCAAGATGCCACCTCCGCCGCGCAAGTCGGTGTGCGCGCTTTTCTTGGTCTACGCGAGGATGACCGTCTCGGAGAATCAGTGGCGGCGGGCGACATCAATGGAGATGGATTCCCCGAGCTCTTCATGGGGGCCGATCATCAGGATCTCATTCCCCGCCCGAATCAAACCTTCCTCGATGTGGGCGCGGTCCACATGATCCATGGGAGCAAGGTCCTTTCCAGCTTTGGCCCGGTCCGCCTTGCTCAACAACCGGCCGATATAGTCTTCCTGGGAAGATCCGAGTTGGATCTTTATGGCGACAACATCCTGCTCTTCAACTGGGATGGTGACAGTGGCGGAGCGGGGAATCTGGGCACTCAAGACCTGTGGATCTCGGCACCCTACGCTGAACCCACGCCCACCACGGAGGTCGAGGATGACCGTGGCCTTTTGACCATGATCCCGGGATCGTTTTCCTTCTTGGAGAATCCTGTGGGAACAGTGATCCAATATCCTTCCCGGATTTCCAGACTGATCGTGGGACCTCGCGACAAGGGAAATGAGACTTTATTCGCGAGTGATCTCGTGTTCGGCAACATTATCGATGACGCTACCCCGGAGCTCATCGCGAGCGCCTCGCAGTACGATGCCTTGGATCAATTCCGTACTGGCGCGGTCTTTATCCTCGACAAGAAGGAGGTGGATAACGCGCTTCCAGAAACTCCCCTGGAAACGGAGAAGGCCACCCACTCCCTAAAAATCGAAGGTGAGTTCCAGAATGACCGTTTCGGCATGAGGATTCGTATTCTCCATCATCCATCGGGGAACAAGTTGGTAGTGTCCGCGCCTCAAGCCTCCTCTTACGACCGGGGCATTTGCGGTGTGGTTTACATTCTGGATATCGCCTCGCTTGCTTTTGTAGCTGATGCGGCTCCCTCACCCACCCATAAACCCACTGTGACTTGGACACCCACTTTCACCTGGACTCCCACCAATACACGCACCATCACACCCACAAGAACTCCCACACCCACCGAGACCAACACCATCACTCCAACCCCAACAGAGATTCCATTCACGCTTCTTGATGTCAATGCAGATGAGAAGATCGATCAATACGACCTTATGCTCTTCAGCTCCCAATGGATGTCCAATCCCAAGAATGGCAATGTCCGGAATGCTCATATTCTGCTGGGGATACTCAACCGGCTTCCATCCTCTCCATAACCATGAGGATCCATGGTCGCTCTTACCGCTTGAGGTGGTGTTTGGCCGTCTTTCTATTCCTGCCTCCATGTTCCTCGCAGGCGGCGGATGGATTTGATGTGGCCTCGCGCCATCCGGTGAATCTGAGCAAGACCTCCAAACCCGTGGTGGGAAATGGCGAGGCGGGCTGTCTCTTGAAGACACCCTCAACCCATCCTTCCTTTATCCAAGGGACCATCACAGGAGAACACTGGAAGTGTTTTCCCACAGGTGTAGATCTCCCCGCCGAGCGGGCGGAAATTCTTCAACTTGGAATGGAAATCCAGCCTGTCGATTCCTCCATCCCTTCCCTGCCCGGTTTCCTCGCGGGAGCTATCTACCGTTTGGATGAGAATGTGATCACAAACCGCTTCCAAACCGGTGATCGTGTTCTCTCAGCCAGTTTCACCATCGCCCCCACAAGAAACCTCTTTGTGTTCAGTGGATGGTCAAGCTTCCTGGTGAACTTGAGGATGACGGCCACTATCCCAGATCCAGATGTGGCGGAAACTTATCCCTTCTCGGCATCCTCCTCCATAACTCACACAAGTGGATCCTTTGCCCTGACACAGGATCTTCCGCGCATGGAGTCTTTCGGTGTGGCGATCCATGCCTCGGGTGGAAAGGTTCAAGCCACCCCCCTCGAACGCGGGATCCACCTGGAAATCATGGAAAGCAAGGAATGGCTTGTTCTTCTCCAGGTCACTTCTCAGCAGGACAACCTCCCCCTTCTTCCAGTAACTCTGTCCGAAGCCAAAGCCCTGGCATCCACCCGCGTGGCGGATCTGTCACGCGAAAGAGTCCAGTGGTGGAGAAACTTCTGGAAAAGCTCGGTGCTTGATTCGCGGGGATCAAATCACCCCGGAGCGAACCAGTTGGAACAAGCCATGGTGTGGCTCCAGCATGGGATGGCAACTCATGCGCGGGGACGTTTTCCCCCTGGGGATTGTGGGTTTGGAGAACAACAGAATGGAGGACGTCCCTGGCATTCGGCTCTCTGGCCACTCTACCGGGGCTGGATCCTGACCCACCATGCGGACCAGGTGAATTGCCTGGGGTACCCACTCCTCTTTCCCGAACAGGCCACACACAAACCAACCGAGGCTCAAGCCTTGCTTCCATCGGAATGTGGACCGGATGGGATTCCCTCCGCAAGCACCGAGGCCCTTGGAGATGCCCTTGTAGAAATTGGACTGATTAACGAGCAACATCCTTGGCATGAGACGGGCCGGCTGTTTTCAACCATCCCATTGATTCAATCACTTCCTGGCTTCAGGAGAAGCCATCCCGAGGAAGCCAGCGGTGTGTATCCATTCCTTTTCCGGAATGCGAACAGGGCCATGGAAATCCTCTCCACCTCTGGGGCCCTTTCTCATCTTGATCCCTCTTTGATCCCCCACCTCTGTATGGCAGTCAAAGGGGCGTTGAATGCCGCCTCGGAAATCGAGATCGATGCGCCATCGCGGGAAAAATGGCATAAATGCCTGGAAGCGATCCGTGTTCAAAACGGGATGAACGAGGACTGGCCGGTTTTACACGAAATCGGTCATCTCCCAGATACTGTTGAGGGCATCCACCAGGTAGAGGGTTTTGTGGCGTGGTTCTCCGCTCAGAAGATCACCCCTGAGGGCGTCCTCCTGAATGCGGCAGGTGGACGGTCATTACTGAAGACCGGTTGGGCCTTGGGAAAACTGGCCGAGCTGCTTGTGAATGAGCGGGATGGGGTGTACTACCTCCTGCCTGGATTCACCCCGGATGGGACCTGGAGCCTCCAATGGGAGAACATCAGCCTCGAAGACGGTTGCATGGTTCCCGCTTTGACACTTAATAAAGGGGATGTGTATTCCTTCCTCCTACGGCCTGCCCGGAATTGTTCACTCAGGTTTGAATTGCCCCCTCACTGGACATCCGCGAAGGTAGACCTTTTCGGTCCCT
>CAZORO010000517.1:0-4149 GCA_964581845.1 uncultured bacterium | reverse complement strand
GATCTCCTGTAATGATTGGACCGCTTTTAGCTTACCCACCTCTTCCGTTACGGAAGGCACGCATACTTTCTTTATAAGAGGAACAGGAACTCATTATACAGAGGACAAGACCCAGGAAACGCAGCTTTTTATCCGTAATGTGAAAGCGAAAGATCCGGCCTCCATTCAGGTCCGTCTCCCACTCGATGCCCCGGCCCCAGTGGTCCGGTACCGTCCCCTGAACCCGCTGGACATGCTTTTATCCCAACCCGAACCCCCTCCGCAACCAGTCCAGGTATCCCCTTGGTCCCGCTATGATGAGTCCTTGTTGTTTGTACGTTCCCTGGATGTGGATGAAATTGTGCGGACAGGGGTCTTCCTGCCGACCCCATCGGAATGGCGTGCGACGATCACCCCGGAACAGCCTGTCGATCTTGTCTTTTATCCCATGGTCCGTGATCCCAATAATAACGCTGGATGGGGAGCCGCCGGCCTGGAGATCTTGCTGGAATCCGCCTCTGGATCAAGGACGATCTGGCATGGGGAGATCAGGCCTCAAGCGGAGGAGAACCATTCATCCTGGAAGCATGGGATCCGGATATCTCTGGAGTGTCCCATCAATGAACCAGCCACCCTTGTTTTCCGTTCCAGGAGTCTGCCAGGCCTCAAAGGAAATTCACAACCCCTTTTACTGGGAGAACCCATCCTGGTTCCAGCCAAGAATCCTTCCCGTAAGCCATCGCCCAAAACTCCAAAAAGTGTTGTCCTCATCTCGGTAGACACCCTGCGGGCTGATGCAGTGGGTTGTATTGGGGGAGGGAAGACCACTCCCTGGATGGATCAATTCTTTGGGAGGGATGGTGTTGTCTGTTCTCTTGCCGAGGCCACCTGCAGCTGGACTCTCCCCTCTCACGCCAGTCTTATGCTCTCACAGTATCTTTCACGGCATGGGGTCATCATGCACTATGACAGCATTGCAAATGGCATGGTCACTCTTGCCGAGCATTTCCTCTCCCACCGCTACGAAACGGCGGCCTTTGTCGACTGTGGATACCTCAATTACCGTTTTGGTTTTGACCAAGGTTTTATGCAATATAACCAGGCCGGCGGGCATTTCAAATCCAGCCTTCCAACCTGTCTTGACTACCTCAGAAACCGTGACCGGAATGTGCCCCTGTTTCTCTTTCTCCATTCCTATGATACCCACTCTCCCTATACGCCACCCGAGGAATACCGTAAGCGCATCCTCAGAGAGGGGCTCAAGCCCTCGAACCCGAATCTCGATGACGGCGACCGCCAATGGAACACTTTAAATCAATCCACGCAAGGACAGCTCACTCTCCCTCCCAATGATACCGAGTATGTGCATTCGCTTTATCTGGCTGAAGTGGCCTATGTGGATGACATGCTCTGTGACTTCTTCAGCCAGATCAGCGCTGAACAACTCCTTGATGATCCTCTCGTGATCCTGATATCGGATCATGGCGAGGCCTTTTTCGAGCACAAGTTCTGGATGCATGGAAAGGCCCTTTACGAGGAGGTTCTAAGGATCCCGATCTTGTTCCGGTTCCCAAACAAGCAATATGCCGGACACCGCCTGGAGGGGCGTGTCACTCTGATCGATGTGGCCCCCACCCTGTTTGACATAATGCATTGGGAAATACCCTCTGACTGGCAAGGCATCTCCCTTTTGGCTCACATGGCCGACCCTGGTCTTCCACTGCTATCCCGGAAGATCTACTCCGAGTGGGCCAATACTTCCAAGACCCTCTTCTCCCTGTACCAGCGGAATCACAAGTTTATCAACACGGTTCAAGACGATATCACCTTGGAGAAAGTGATCCGTACCCGCCAGGTGGAGGCTTATGACCTTGAGAAGGATCCAGGAGAGACCGCCAACCTCGCCTCAAGCACATTGTCTCAGGCCACCGAGGAACTCGAACAGACCGCCAAGGAGCTCCGGGAGATGTTTGAGCTGCTCCATGCGGATGGAAATTTCAAAGCCGCCGATCTTGATCCAGCCATCATCCGCGGTCTCCAGGCGATTGGATATCTCCAGCCTGAAAAGAAGGTGCCCCAGGGAGAGTCTCCAGAGCCAACAGCTAAACCGGTTCCAGCCCTGTAAGGAGGGGTTCGGTGTCCGGGTACCTGCCAGGCCTAATGGAAAAGGGAGTGCGGGGTGAGGTCTGGGAGGTAGACCCATCAGTTCAACCAGGCATGAGGACCCGCTTGGATAAGGTTATCTCAATTAGAGGTTATCATTGACTGCCTTTGTTATTCGCCGGCTTGGACTTTCGCTCCTGGTGCTGTGGGGGGTAATCACCCTCTCTTATGCCTTGACCTGCCTTGCGCCAGGTGACCTTGCCGAGGCGATGGTAGGGCAGCGGGTGGATGCTGGGAGCCTCGCCGCTGTCCGTGCCAAGCTAGGAGTCGATAAGGATCCTTTCACACGCTACCTGTTTTATCTGAAGAGCATCCTTCAGGGGGACTGGGGCCTTTCCAGCCGTTATGGAGAACAGGTTTGGACCCTGATCCTGGACCGCTTTCCTAAAACCGCCTTGTTGGCGGTGACCGCCATGCTGATCTCTTCGCTGGCGGGGATTCTACTCGGAATGGCGGCGGGCATCGCACGGGGGACCTGGATCGACCGGTTGGTTACATACCTGACTCTCGCGGGTATCTCGGCGCCGGTCTTCTGGATCGGGTTGATCCTGGTCTGGCTGCTGTCGCTTCAACTCGGCTTGCTCCCACCCTCGGGTTATGAACAGGGAGATCTCCGCTTTCTAGTCCTGCCAGCGCTGACTCTCGGGCTGCGTTCCCTGGCCTTAGTCACACGCATCAGCCGGGCTGCCTTGATCGAGGCAAGCTCCTCACAGTTCATGCGGACCGCCTGGGCAAAGGGACTTTCCCCTTGGAGGGTGTATGGCAAACACGCGCTGAGGAATACCTCATTACCGATTATCACTGTCATCGGTCTCGATCTGGGGAGCTATCTCTCCGGATCGGTGCTCACTGAGAAAGTTTTCTCCTGGCCGGGATTAGGAAGGTTGATGGTGGATGCCATCCTGGCCCGCGATACAGCCTTGATCAATGCCTGTGTGGCCTTCATGGCGGGGCTATTCATCCTGGTCAATCTGGCCGTGGATCTCTGTTATGGGGTGTTGGATCCACGCATAAGAGCAAGCCGATGAGGGGAACTAGAACCAGGAGCCTGTCTAAGACAACTTCCCTGAGTCATGGAACTTGGTGGGGTTGTCTGCTGTTGGGTGTGTGGATTCTCGCTGCTGTATGGATCCCCATGCTGTGGCCCAAGGGATATGCCCAGGTGGATTATACCGCCTCGCTGGCTCCACCATCGCTCTCTCACCCCATGGGAGCGGATGCCTTGGGAAGGGACCTGTTCGCGCGGGTCATGATGGGGGCACGTGTTTCACTGTCAATCGCGGCTCTCTCGCGGATTGTGGCACTGGTCTTGGGGGTGTTGCTGGGAGGTTGGGCGGGAGCACGGGGCGGATGGGTGGATCTGGCTGTTATGCGGGTCATCGATGTAATGCTCGCTTTCCCCACTCTCCTGCTGGCCGTGGCGCTGGTGGCGATTTGGGGTCCCAGTCAGGTTTCGCTCTTTGTGGCCATCGGGTTGGCTGGCTGGGCGGAGATTGCACGATTGATGCGTGCTCAGGTGCTCGCTGTTAGGGAGACAGACTACACCACGGCAGCTCTGGTTCTTGGTGCAACCCCTGTCCGTGTGTTTTTCCACCATATCCTGCCCAACTGCCTGACACCAGTGCTGGTATGGACCACGACTGGCATGGCGGGGGCTATCCTGGCGGAATCGGGGCTTTCGTTCTTGGGCCTGGGAGTGGAGCCACCGATGCCTTCCTGGGGAGCATTGGTTGCGGCGGGTTGGGAGGAGCTCTCACGCGCCCCCTGGCTCTCCTTTTTCCCAGGCGCGGCCCTGGCTTTCACAGTGATCCTCTTCAATCAGGTGGGAGACCGGCTGAGAGAGGCCTGGGATCCGTTGAATCGATAAAGGAAGGGTTGATCCACCCCCCCACCCCAACCCTCCCCCGCAAGGGGGGGAGAGCATCTTCTCCCCTCCCCCCTTGCCTTCATGTGCTTGTGCATGATGTAAAGGGAGGGTTGGAATGGGGGGCCATGTGATTACGCCAC
>CAZORO010000516.1:0-4162 GCA_964581845.1 uncultured bacterium | reverse complement strand
ATAATCGATACAGCAAAGTCGAAACTCACAATGCTATGGACACTGAGCACTAGTGGTGTCGCAAGCGCCGCGAGCAGCAGATAGGCCACCTCATAGCGGTGCCACTGACGGCTAGAGCCGCGCCAACCGAGACTGAAAATGCCGTAAGCAATCTGGCGGATGCGTGACCTGGCCCGGTCGCGGAAGGTCGCAAGGTCAGGAAGCATGCCCACATACCAGAACAACAGGGAGACAACCATGTAGGTGTTCACCGCAAAGACATCCCATAAGAGCGGGCTACAGAATTGTGGCCATAGGTTCAAGTAGTTGGGAACCGGAAAGAGCCAATAAGCAAACCACACACGTCCGATGTGAATCCCTGGAAAGATGGCCGCACAGATCACCGCGAAAATAGTCATCGCCTCGGCGAAGCGGTTGATACTGGTCCTCCACTTTTGACGGAAAAGGAACAAGATCGCGGAAATCAGGGTACCGGCATGACCGATACCAACCCAGAACACGAAGTTAACAATCGCCCAACCCCAAGCCACTGGAACCTGGATACCCCAGACACCGGTTCCTTCCCAGATAAGGTAGCCGATCATCATGTGGAGAATGACAACAAAGACCACCGAGATGGTCATGGCGGCATACCAGGCCTTGGGGGGATGCGGAGTCTCCGCAACTTGGCTGACTGTCTCGGTAAATGTTGCAAAATCCGGCTCATCCGTGATTAGGAGAGCACGGCGGCGCGGGTCATTGGCGGTGTTGTCGATCTCACGAATGGCCACTGGATTCATGAACCGTAGCCTCCATGAGTTCTGGATTCGGATTGCGGACACGTGCCAGGTGCGCGGTCCGCGGGGAAATATTCAATTCCTCCAGCATGAGATAAGAACGGGGATCCTTATGCAACTTGGCCACACGGCTGTTGGGATCATTCAGGTCACCGAAGATGATCGCTTCGGTTGGGCAGGCTACCTGGCAGGCGGTACGGATTTCGCCATCCTGGATCGGACGGCCTTCATTCTTGGCTGTGATCTTGACCCGCTGGATACGCTGCACACAGTAGGTGCATTTTTCCATGACGCCACGAGAACGCACTGTAACCTCTGGATTAAAGACCATTTTTTCAGTCGCTGAGTAGTGGCCATTGTAGTGGAAGAAATTGAAACGGCGGACCTTGTAGGGACAGTTATTCGAGCAGTAGCGGGTTCCCACGCAACGGTTGTAGACCATTACGTTGAGCCCATCATGGTCATGGACAGTCGCGCCCACCGGGCAGACCTGTTCGCAGGGCGCATTTTCGCAATGGACACAAGCGACCGGCTGGAAAGCAACCTCAGGCGCTTCTGGTTCACCTTTGAAGTAGCGGTCAACACGGATCCAGTGCATCTCGCGTTGAAGTGAAACCTGTTCCTTGCCCACAACTGGGATGTTGTTCTCGGCCTGACAGGAAATAACGCAGGCATTACAACCGATACATTTCTGTAAGTCGATGGCGAGACCCCATTTCTGGCCTTCGTAAGAATAAGGTTGCCAGAGAGGAATAAAATCGGGTTTGTGGACGGCATGCTTGGCGAAATCGGGGTGGTGTTTGTACTCCTTGAGGGTGGCCTCGCGGACAAGTGTACCGGTGCGATCGGAGCGCCCTTTCATTCCAATGGCATCGATGGCATGGTGGTCCATGGTGCAGGCAAGGAGGTGTTTCGCCCCTGTTGGCTCAATGGTCAATCCGGTATCGATGTCCATCGCCTGAGAATGCCGCAACCGGTAGGTCTCAAAGCCCACGCCATTACCGACTCTACCGGCAGCGGTACGGCCATATCCCAGGTAGAGGGTCACTGAATCCTGGGCATGACCGGGTAAGAGGTATACCACTACATCCAGTTCACTACCTCTCAGTTTCAAACGTACCAAGTCACCTTGTTCCACTCCAAGTTTCTGTGCGGTGACCGGAGACAAAAGAGCGGCATTATCCCAGGTGAGCTTGGTCATGAAGCCAGGCAGCTCCTGAAGCCAGCCATTATTTGAAAAACGTCCGTCATGGATGGAGGGGTGCCGGGCGAATACAACCTCAAGGTTGGTGGGTGAGAGGTCTGGTTTAGGAAACTGGGTTTGTGTTAAGCGCTGAACTAGCGGTTCTGGCTTCGGCATGGATTCGACAACGGGGAATTGTGTCCCCTCCTGAATCCCATTATTGAGGAACAATCTCCATGCGGTTTCTGGAACAGTTCCCGGAAGCAGCGGAAGAATTGTTTTTCTGACCAAGTCATACCCAGCTATGGGCGATTCCTCGGCCATCAAGGACAAAAACTCAATCACACTCTTGCCATCGTAAAGCGGACGGATGAGTGGTTGAGCGGCGCAGAGTGTGCCATCCCAAGCGCGTCCATCCCCCCAGGCTTCCAGATAATGCGCACGGGGGACATGCCAGGCGCAGAGGCGTGAAGTCTCATTCCGGTAAAGACTCAGGTGGATCGTTGTCTTTGCTTTTCCAAGGGCTTCGGAAAATTTCAGGTCAGCTGGTGCATTGTATGCGGGATTTCCGCCAAGGATGACAAGGGTCTCGACATGGTCTTCGTTGAGATCTTTGTTTAATGCCGCAATGGCATCCCGGTGGGAGGGACGGTTGGGCTCAGGTTCCGCGGTATAGGTGATGACTCTCCCGGTGTTCTCCAGAGCGCTATTGAGGAGATGACTGAGTGCATGAACTTCCGCGGGCTGAGAAGACCCTGTTACCACCAGCCCGCTTCCTTTATTCGCGAGGAGGTCTTTGGCCAGAGCTGGAATGAACGGAGTGGCTAGTGAATGTTGCCCAATGTGTTCCAGAGCTTGTACGAGAGGTTGCGTCAAATAAGGAGACTGAAGGCCCTGGTGGACCATTTCGACGGCCAGTCGGCTCATCACCACAAAGATAAGAGAAGAAGGTACCGGGTAACGGTGATCCGCCATCGAGCCAGTAAGACTGTAGTTGCTTTCGATGGCATAGAGGCGGTTCATGCTCCCGTTTTCCGGAGCACGTCCCTGCACAAAGTCTCTCGCCAATGTCACCGAGGAAGGATGATTTTGGAATAGATCCGCATCGAAGGACACCAGCACTCTGGCTTGTGTGAGTTGATATTGAGGTCTGCAAGGTTGTCCAAAAGCAAGCGCGATACCCGCGCGTTCGTTTTCGAGTGAAACCGGTTCGTATTCATACCATTTCGCTTGGGGGCAGAGTGTCAGCAATTGCTTTTTCAGGCGTTCCACGCTGGGTGAGGAGGATGTTTCTGAAAGCACCGCGAGTCCCTTGCCCCCCACCTGCCTGACCGATCCGAAGTGAGTCCGCGCGAAGGCGAGAAACTCATCCCATTTCCTTGGAAAGGTTTCAGCCCCCTCGGTTTGCAGAGGTGTTCTGGAACGATCCGGATCATAGAGCTCCAGGATGCTCGCTTCAGCCTGAATGTCATTAGCGCCCCGGTTGTCTGGATGCAAGTTGTTGCCATCAATCTTAATGGGACGGCCATCGTAGCTGGTAGCGAGAAGTCCCTTGGCAGCGCCATTGAGGTCCATGCAGGTGGCATATTGAACAGGAACTCCGGGAGTTCTGTTGTCCGGATTATTGGCGTAAGGGAAGATTTTTTCCTTTGGCCAGCGGCATCCCGTCAGGCCGGCCAGACTCACTGAGGCAGCCATGACTTGCAGGAAACGCCGCCGTGAGGTTCCGTGCGGTGGTAAATCCGCTCCCTCGGAGAATTCAGGCCCTAGTTCCGTAAGGAATTCGGGAGTCTGAGCCAATTCCTGGAGACTGCGCCAATATGTAGCTGTAGCTCCGCTGAGCACGGCGTTTATCTGTGACATAACGAGCAATCCGTTAGTTTTTCCTGTTCACGGATTTTGTAGTCTTCCTTGAGCCGTGCGCCGAGGACGGTTTGATCCTCCAAGGGGACATTATCCATGGTGGTGATGTGTTCAAGGGGGCGCAGATAGGGAGTGGGATCGCGGTGACAATTCAGACACCAGCCCATTGTCAGCGGCTGGTCTTGTAGAACCACCTCCATTTTATCAATCCGTCCATGACAAGAGACGCAACCAATGCCACGATTCACATGGGCGCTGTGATTGAAATAGACAAAATCGGGAAGATCGTGCACCCGAACCCATTCCACCGGCATTCCAGTGGCATAACTTTCACGTATCC
>CAZORO010000515.1:0-4184 GCA_964581845.1 uncultured bacterium | reverse complement strand
AGGGGGAGAAGGAGGGGGGAAACCTGTACAGGCCAAGCTCGTAGGGCAACTATATGAACCATGAAGACACCCGCCCACTATCGGACTAGGGTTTGTAAGCATATCGCCAGTTTGTGAGGTCATCTGGGAAGGTCTTCTGCCGACGTGGTTAGATCAAAACGAGAAATGACTACCCGGGACGCAAGTGACTCCAAAGGAAGCGATTACAGCCCCCCACTCGGTTGAATCGATCGAGTGATGTATGGACAAGAAACCAGCTGCCTGTATCTCAGGCTGATATATCAGGCGATTGTTGAGCCGCTTTTGAGAAGGAGGATCGGATGAACTGGCGAAGTTTCACCTTAGGCGTGGTTATCGGCACCATTCTCAGCCTCACGGCGATCAACTTCATCGGTAACCGGTACCGAATCACGACAAGTGGTCCGGCGGGCTTAATGAGTGTAAAGCTTGACTCCTGGACCGGGCAATCGTGGATGATGCGGTTTTATGAGCAGGACGGTAATAAGGTCTGGTACTGGAGCGAGATCGAAGAGAAATAAGCGAGCGCTTTTCCTGGAAAGGCAATGTCTTTAAGGCTGGTTTGCTGATGCTGCGAGAGTAATTCGCTCACGAATGACTTAGAGAAGAAGGCTGTCCGTACAGACAATAACACTGATCAGCATGTCCAAAGTTCTTTTCGTCTGCACGGATTTGGTGAATCAACGGAGTATTGTGCCGACAGTAAGACAACGGTCTGCATCCAATATAGTTAAGACCCATTGTAATTCGGCGGTGGCAAAACGATGAAATTCATTGACGCATTGCGGAACGCATCAAAACGGATTGTGTCGGAACTGCAGGACAGCAATCTCTTTGATCACAAGGGAGAGAGGGGGAGATTCCGCGAGTTCATGATCCAGAAATTACTTCGTCCTCACCTCCCAAATTCTTGTGAAATTGGAACAGGGCTTGTTTTTGACTCTCAAGGGATCAGCAGTCGTCAGATGGACATCGTGTTGTATGACAATCTCTTTGGGAATGTCCTCTTCCGAGATGGAGACACTTCGCTCTTTCCCTGTGAGAATGTGTATGGAGCTCTTGAGGTCAAAAGCAGACTAGACACCAAGCAACTTGAGGAAGCAATTGAAAACTCTTATTCGCTCAAGGTGCTGAGTCGGGAAGAGGCTACGGGGCTTACTATCACGCCCTTTTATCATCTTTCTCTCGCACCTCCACTTAGTGGCCCAAACAAAAAGGCGAATTTCTATTTCCATGGGGTTGTCGCGTTCAGTTCAATTGATCCTCTTTCCCTATCCAGATTTCTTTCAACTCGAATCACAGAAGGAGTGGAAAACCTTCCCGACTACATCTGGATCTATGATCCTGTTATATTCATTCTTGGTTTTTCCCAAGACAAGGCAAACTATCGTTACCCTACACCACTCGGTTGTCGGCCGGATGAGTATTTACCTCTTAATACCTTTGAAGATACATTTCCAATGATGCTTATAGCAATCAACATGTTACTTTCAGTGATCAGGCTAAAGGCACCCAATTATCACAAGTACTGGAATCTGATGTTAGGCGAGGTGTCAAATGTTTTCAGCTCTGACCAAAAAGGATAATCTACAAAAACTCTACCTTAGTCGTTCATCCCCATGCCTTAGTTCCTCGGTAGACTTAATGAACTCCATCTTCCCGGCCATCGACTTGATGTTCTCCAGCTTCTTCCTCCTGATCTCATCCTTGATGGCGGTCATCATAGCCTCGGTCTTGGTGCGGGCCTGGGTGATTTCGATCAGTTCCGAGAGTAAATCACTTGGCAAGGTAATGGTTACTCTTGGCATGGCTCCTCCTGATATCTCATCCATAAATAGCCTATGGAAAGGTATGGTTCTGGTCAATGGAAATCTGGACATCACCGTTTAAGGTCACAAAATGTGATCTTAGAGGATTTCGATGGAGCAGTCTGTCATGAGATTCCAACTTGGAATCTCAATCCTTTACTGGCTTCTGAGTTCCTTCTCCGCCTGAAACCCGATGATTGGCCGGCGCGGGGGATCAGGAGGGGTCATCAGTTGGCGGATGGCCTCGAAGACCACCTGGAACTGCTTGTCGTACTTGCGCTCCAGGTCGGCCAATTTCCGGGCTAGATCCGCATGGGTGGCCATCAGCTGCCGTAACCGGACAAAGGCACGCATGATCTCAATGTTGACCTTAACTGCCCGCTTGCTACGAAGCACACTGGACAACATTGCCACACCTTGTTCAGTAAAGGCATAAGGGAAGTAACGCCGTCCACCACGCGCGGTCTTGTTTGAGGTTCCAATCTGGAATCTCAAAGCATCCCATTCCTCTCTGGTTAGTTGAAACATGAAATCCTCGGGAAAACGGTCAAGGTTGCGCTTAACCGCCTTGTTGAGGTTGGAGGTTTCGACGGCATATAATTCCGCCAGATCGCAGTCCAACATCACCTTCTGTCCCCGGATTAGGAGTATGGCCTGTTCGATACGTTCACTGGGAATGGCAAGTTGGGACATGGAAATGCCGGTAGTCTATCGCCCATCATCAAGCCTATACGGCGATCTCTAGAGTCTTTACGCCTATTACCTCCGGATACCGGTCTTCGATAGGAATCCCATCCTCCCGCATCTCCTGGACACACATGGCGATGACCTCCTTGATGTTTTCAATGGCTTCCTCGAAGGTCACTCCCTGTGTGTGACACCCCTGTAGGGCAGGAACATCCGCCACAAAGAAACCATCCTCATCTTGTTCGATGAGCACCTGGAAGCGGTAGTCAGTCATTCATTTCCTCCTTTGTTTGAGTATACCTTGACTGATTGCATTCCATTTTCCCCCACCCTAACCCTCCCCCGCCAGGGGGGAGGGAATCTCTCAGCCAGGGAAACACGCTGAAGCGTGAACTACAAACGGTCACGCCCCCATGAACGCCGCCACCTTGGCTTGGATGGTGGCACGGCTCTCCGCCACGTTGAGCACATCGCACTCCGACCCCAGGATAAAGGGATGTCCCGCCTCTTTCATCTTGAGCATCAGCTCTCGTGCCTGACTACGCACTCCCTCCACCGTGGTCATTTCATCAGAGTAGAAATGCTTGGACGGCAGGTTGCCATACAGCACGGTTTGTTTGGGCACCAAGGCCGCATCCTCCCAAAGCTTGCGCGAGCTCCCCAGGCTAAGGACCGCCGGATCCAAGCGGCAGAAGGTCATGATCATGTCCGGCACCAGCTCCCCGCAACAGTGAAAGAAGAGCTCAGCTCCGGCGGAGAGCAGCTCCGCCTTGAGCCTTTCATGGAAACGCAGCACATAACGATCAAAGATGTCGGACCCCATCTTGAGCAGCCTTGGCGAGATGAATACCTTGTTGGCGGCGGGCTCGGCGATGAGTACCGCACGTGCCCCCGCCTCAAGCTGCGCATGGACATAGGCCAGGATGGTATCGCTCGCGGCTTCAAGGAGCGCCTCAACTAGCCGCACTCCTGCATCCTCATCAGCGGTGACTCCGGTCCCCGCCATGTAGACCGGCGCGATCGGATCGGAGACCAGCTTGGTCATCAGCGAGAAGGGCCCGATCGCCATGCCCATTGGGAAGAGTGTGGTGTTCTGGGCGACATACCGCACCGCCTCGACACTCGCCCGCATCCGCACGGTGGGCAACTGGCTCACTCCTTCGCGGATACGGGTAAGGAATTGCGAACCAGGAGACTCATCAAAGTGGTAAACCGGGATCGCGGAAGGCTCCACCCCCAGCAGGGTCAGCATCGCCTCCTTTTCCACCGTGAGATCCATCAGCGGGATCGCCAGTGGTGTATTGAACTGGATGGCGGTCTCCTCAACCACTTTCCCTAAAGCGGCTCCATCCACAAGAATCGCCTGAGTATGGGGATGACCATTTAGCACCAGGTCGGTGCCGATGGGTAAACGGTGGCCTTGAGCGGCCAAGTCAAGAAAGATATCACGGCTCATAATTTTTGTTTATTTTCCACTTTCCTTCACCAAAGTCTGGGCCTTTTCAATGCGGCCCTTCATGGCTTCATCCGTGCAACCAGTGATCGTAAGGTTCTGATTCCCTCCCAACAGGATCGCGGTCACGAAATCTCCCACACGGCGGATGTTGGGAATATACAGTTCCTCCGTGAAGGCTTTGTCATCGGTGAAATCGAGACCGCTCAGGTCGGCCT
>CAZORO010000514.1:0-4197 GCA_964581845.1 uncultured bacterium | reverse complement strand
GGATCGGCTGGTTCGATCCTAACAGGAAGAACAGGATCCACAGACACCCCTTCACCAACGAGGACCTATTTTGCTTGCCTTTGGGTGTTCCTCTATGGATGGAGCCAGACACGGGAATACTCCTATTTGGCGGCTTGTTGGAGCATTTCCTCGGCCAAACGTAAACTCCCCTCGCTGGCATCGGTTCCCATCATACGCGCCAGCTCTTCGGCTCGTGCCTGCCCCTCAAGGGGGATGATCCTGACAGTGGTCTTCTGGCCATTGGTTTCTTTGTCGATCCGTAGATGGTGGTCACCCTTGGAGGCGATGGGCGCCAGGTGAGTGATACACAAAACCTGCCGTTCAGCCGAAAGCGATTTGATTTTGCCACCAACCACATGCGCGGTCTTGCCACCGATTCCTGAGTCGATCTCATCGAATACCAGGACATCCACTCCATCGACCCGTGCGAGTACCGCCTTAATCGCTAACATGACACGCGAGATCTCACCCCCGGAGGCCACCTGTTTGAGGGTCTTGAGAGGTTCCCCTGGATTCGTGGAGATCCGGAAATGGACTACATCCCAACCGGTACTCATGATCGGCGACTCATCATCCTGTGGGTAGTTCATCCTCAGCACATTTGGAGCGGAGGCGGGATCAAGTATGGTCACCTCAGCCTCGAAACGTGCCGCTGCCATTCCCAGTTGACGGAGCTCCAGAGTAATCTCCCCGCTCAGCTGCTTGGCTACCTTACGGCGTCTCTTGGAAAGTTCCGTGGCTTGTTTGCCTAGCTCCTGGGTCAGTTGTTGAAGCCTCCTCTCCAGGTTCGAGCGTTCCTCCTCGAAGTTCTCCAAACGGTCCAGTTCGGTCTTGGACTCTCCCAGGAAGGAAAGAACCTCCTCGATGGAGTTCCCATATTTGCGCTTAAGGTTATGGATGAGATGCAGCCGTCCCTCAATCTCATCCAGGCGGCCCGGCTGGAATTCGAGGGATTCATGATACTTGCGAACCGTGGAAGCCAACTCCTCAAGCACATACCCCGCGCTCTCGGCATGGTTCCTGGCCGGTGCGATATCCGGATCCCGCTGCGCCATGTCCTCCAAACGGGACTGCACCTGCCCGATCGCGCGAAGGATACCCACGGCATCTTCATCGGCACCCTCCAATAAACCCAGTACCGCCGCCGAGTGCTCGTTGAGCGACTCAAAGTTCCTCAGGCGCCTTCTCTCGGCACCGAGTTCTTCTTCCTCGCCGGGACGTAGCGCGGCATCCTCGATCTCCCCGATCTGGAATTTGAGCTGATCCAGCAAACGGTGCCTTTCGCGTTCCTGGGTTATCAGATCCTGTTGACGTTGATAAGCCTCGCGCCACTCCTCATATGTCTGACCTAGACGTTCCGTATCCTCTGAAAGCTCCCCAAAATCATCCAGGATCCCCAGGTAATTCCTCGGATTGAGCAAAGTCTGGTGTTCATGCTGCCCATGCAGATCCACCAACAAACCACCAATTTCGTTCAGGGTGGCCAGCGTGGTAGTCGAGTTGTTGACAAAGCAACGGTTTTTCCCGGCACGGTTGAGGGTTCGCTTGAGGATCAGGGAGTCATCCATTTCCAGCCCCGCCGCCTCCAGGAAGGTGGCCAGGCGTTTATAGCCAGGACTGCTGGAATCGAGTTCGAAGACGGCCTCTACCATGGCCTGATCCTGCCCTTGGCGGATCGAATCACTTGAGGAACGTTCTCCGAGCACCATCGAGAGGGCATCCATGACAATGGTCTTACCTGCTCCAGTTTCCCCGGTGATGACATTGAGTCCCTTTTGAAGTTTGAGATCAGCGGAATCGATCAGGACGAAGTTTCGTATCGACAGGTCCGTCAACATGGGAACCAGCTCCCCCTTTGTGATGTCGGATAAAATGGCGAGATTGGCGGCGAGGATACCGATTACAATGTAATTGAATCCGGCACATTTGTCAAAGTTGATTTATCGTACTCTCGCCGCATGTACGAATGTGATTGCGGCTAAGGCATGGCTCGTTTAGGCTTGTACCCCGCGAGGAGGAACTGAACAATGATCCTGTTGAGACGACTAACTCTGGTCTTAGTGGCCATATTGGCGATGACAATGATGATAGAGGGTGTGAGTTACGGGCAAGTGAGCTACTTTGTAGATTGCCGAGAGGAAGGGGCCACCGGGGATGGGCTGACCGATGATACAGCGGCCATCCAGTCCGCCCTCAACAAGGCGGGATTGCAACAAGGGGGTGTCGCTTTACTCCCAGCGGGCTATTACCGCATCGCGGGGAATCTCACGGTTCCAGCGGGTGTCACGCTCCAAGGAATCTGGGAGAGCCCGCATCATGAGGATCAGACTTGGGGTAGCTCTCTTTGGGCTGTCTCTGGGGAGGGACAAGCCACCGGCACACCACTGATCACCCTTTCACCCAGTAGCGCGGTACGTGGCCTGAAGATCTTTTACCCCAGACAAAATGTGAACGACATCAAACCCTATCCCTATGCAATCCGTGGCAGCGGCATGGAGTGCACAGTCGACAATGTCACCCTGGTGAATGCCTACCAGGGGATTGATTTCACGGCGAGCCATGAACTCCACACCATCCGTTATGTACGTGGGTGTGTCCTCAAGCAAGGGATCATCGTGGACAACTGCACCGATATTGGCCGGATCGAGAATGTCCACTTCAACCCACACTACTGGGCACGGGCCAAACCCGCTCTTGGGTATACCGGTTTTCCAAGTAATGGATGGGAAACGCTGGTGAACTATATCAACAACAACCTGGATGTGTTCATCCTCGCACGCAGCGATTGGGAGTATGTATTCAACACCTTTGCGTGGGGTTTTAAGACCTGCTACCGGTTTGTGGATCGTGGAAGTGGGAGTTGCAATGGGAATTTTCTCGGCATCGGAGCGGATGGCGGACAGTATTGCGTGTGGGTGGAAAAGACTCAGCCGCCTGGGCTGCTCATTACTAATGGACAGTTCGTGTCCTTCGCGGGAACAAATCCCACTGAGATCTTCACGACTCCAGGGTTCACCGGTGTAGTGCAGCTCTCCAACTGCGCTTTCTGGGGACCGGCCAAGCGGTGTGTCTACCAGCAGGGTAATGGACTGGTTTCGCTGCATCAGTGCAATTTCAGGGAATGGGATAATTCGCTTCCAGCCATCGAGGTGGTCAGTGGAGAGTTGACCGTCATCAACTGCAATTTCGCCCGCGACCAAAAACACATTAAGGTGAACAGTGGCGCGGGAAAGCCGATTCTGGCGCACAACCGCTACAAGGGAAGCGCGCATATCGAGGGGGCTGTGGAAGCCTCCAGTAGCGCCGCCGAGGGCACTGAACTTTACAAGTGAGGAGGCATTGAGAGGAAAAACATGCGCCTGACCCTGGGACACAGTCCGGATCCGGATGATGCCTTCATGTTCTATGCCTTGGCGAAGGACAAGATCGACCGCCACGGATATGAGTTCGAACACATCCTGCAGGATATCGAGACACTCAACCACCGTGCTTTGCGTGGTGAGCTCGACATCACCGCCATCTCGGTCCATGCCTATGCCAGCGTCCTCGACAAATATGCCCTCCTGCCCAACGGTTCGAGCATGGGAGATGGTTATGGGCCAATGGTGGTGGCAAAGAAACCAGTTACACTCCAGGAACTTTCTAGTTTAAGGATATCGGTTCCCGGCGAGATGACCACCGCCTTTCTCGCGCTCAATCTGTGCATCGGGAAGTTTTCCTATGAAGTGGTTGCCTTTGACCGGATCTTCGAGCATGTGGAGAGCGGAAAATCAGACGCGGGGCTAATCATCCATGAGGGCCAACTGACCTGGGCGGAACGTGGACTGAAACAAGTCGTTGACTTGGGAGTCTGGTGGCAACGGGAAACAGGACTTCCGCTTCCTTTGGGGGCTAATGCGATCCGCAAGGATCTCGGTCCCAAGGTGATGAGAGAGGTTTCGGACTTGCTACATGAGTCGATCCTGTACAGTCTCGATCACCGTGCGGAGGCAGTCCAACATGCCTTGAAATGGGCACGCGACATGGAGGCTCCCCTTGCCGATAAATTTGTGGGCATGTATGTCAATCACTGGACACTGGATTATGGGGAGCGCGGGAGAGAGGCGATCCGGACACTGCTTCACGCGGGATATGAGAAAGGGCTCCTCCCCAATCCCGTGGAACTGGAGTTCGTGG
>CAZORO010000513.1:0-4206 GCA_964581845.1 uncultured bacterium | reverse complement strand
AAGAACAAAGCCAGGGTGGGACCTCATCCCCCCCTGGCCTGTCCTTGATGAAAGGAGTTCCGCCCATGAAAAACAAATACGCCGCATTTACCTTGATCGAACTATTGGTGGTAATCGCGATTATTCTCATCCTGATCGCTATCGCCCTTCCCAATTATCTGGAATCGATGACTCGCTCGCGAGTCGCCAAAGCCCGTAGCGAATTACGCATGTTGGATCAGATGCTCATGGCCTATCGTGCAACCGGTAATAAGCTGCCCGATCCCTTGCCCGCCGATGTACAAGCCACAAATTTGTCTGCCAGGTTCCGTCCCCTTACCTCTCCTGTGAAGTTGCTGGGAACAATCCCAGAGGATCCCTTTGGGCACCGTTGGAACAATGGGGCCGCCTGGATCCGTTTCGATCAAGAACCGGGCGGACATGGGTATTGTTATGGACGCGCCGACAAGGCTGGTCCACGCGGGACGCTTAACCTGGGCGATAGCCATATGATGCTAGCCAGCGCGGGACCGGATGGGGATTTCAACCAACTGCATTACTACCCCCCCTCAACGGAGGTGGGAGGGACCGTGGTCTGCCCTGTCTGCGACGCAGCCACCGCTGGGGCGCTCCGTATCACCATCTACAGCCCGACTAATGGGACCAGCAGCCGGGGGGATATTTATCGCTGGAATGCGACTGGATTACCGCCGGGGATGATGTGAAAAGAAAGTGGAAAAATAACGAAATCTACAGCCCGTACTTCTCCCTGCGATACGCCAGGGTCCGCCGTGTGATGCCGAGCTTGCGTGCTGCTTCGCTCTGGTTGCCACCGCTTTCCTGAAGCGCCTTGAGCAGCAGATGCCGTTCAACCTCCTCCAGGGTCGCGGTTCCCAAATCAAGCTCACCCGCAGTGGAAACCTCTTTTTGCCCCGTGGAGGAAGGTGAAATCGTGGAGCCGAGGGATTTTCCAGAGCCGCGAGTGATATAGACGGGAAGATCCCCGGCTTCCAGGTTTTCGCCCTCACCCATGACCAAGGCGGATTCGATGGTGTTCTCGAGCTCACGAACATTACCTGGCCAGTGCCAGGTTTTTAGAGCCGCGAGGAAGGCTGGCGTGGGTTCCTTGAACGGCAGCGCCTCACGGTTGGCAATACGCCGGGTGAAGTGGTCCACCAGCTCCTCGATGTCCTCCATATGATCACGTAGAGGGGGAGCCTGAAGAGTGACTACATTGAGACGGTAATAAAGGTCCTCACGGAAACTCCCCTCTCGGATAGCGGCCTCCAGATCACGGTTGGTGGCGGCGATGATGCGCGCCTGGGTGGTGCGGGTCTGAGAACTGCCCACCGGCTCGTACTCACGCTCCTGGAGTACACGCAGGAGCTTCACCTGGAGTCCCAGTGGCAGATCCCCCATCTCATCCAGGAACAAGGTTCCATCGCCAGCCATCTCGAAACGTCCCACACGCCTTTCGGTGGCGCCGGTGAATGCCCCCTTCACATGCCCGAATAGTTCGCTCTCAAGCAGAGTCTCCGGAATGGCCCCGCAGTTCACACGCACCAAAGGGGACTTGGCGCGTCCACTCTTTTCATGGATGGCTCGCGCAATCAGTTCTTTCCCCGTGCCGCTTTCGCCACGGATCAAAACCGTGCTCTGGGTGTTCGCCACACGGGCGATCAGGCGGCGCAGCTTGGCGGTGGCTTCGGAGGAGCCGATCAGTCCGCCCGGTATCTCGTAAACCGAGAGACGGTCTCTCAGGTTTTGGTTCTCATTGGCCAGACGGATCTCATTTTCGATCCGTCCCAACACATGCATCAGTTCCTCGTTGGGAAAGGGTTTGATGAGGTAGTCGACAGCCCCCGCGCGCAACGCTTCCACCGCGCTGCTGACCGTGGCATAGGCGGTCATTACCACGAAACGCGGTATTCCTTTCAGCTGGTCATTCTTCAGCTGGTCTCCCTTTAGCCAGTCCAGGAATTGCACTCCTGGACCGTTACGTTTGACCGCATTCATCAGATCCAATCCGCTCATACCGGGCAGACGGATATCCGTAAGGACCACATCGGGGGGATTGGCTTCAATTTTTTGAAGCGCCTCCTCGGCGTTTACTGCGGAGTCCACCTCCCATTGCGGATGGTCCTTGAAGGAACGCACCAGCAATTTCAGCAGTTTGGTTTCATCCTCGACGATGAGCAGGGTGGGCATGGACTCGGTTCACTTCTCGAAGGATCATATTGTGGATAATTAACGCGAAGAAGCTTGAAGGGGAAACTATCCCGCGTCAAGGCGAAGGGAATCCCACCATGCTCACACTGCTATATGCATATCACCTCATTCTCCTCCCCGTGCTGTTTTTCGCTCTCGCACCAGGAGCATATGCGTGTATCATGTGCAATTCCGCAATCTCTTGGCAGCTGTTCCCCCCGGTTTTCCCTTGGGCCTTGATCATGCTGGGGTGGTACTTTGGATACTCTCTGGTGGTGACCATGGATGGGGGGCAAGTCCTCTATATCCGCAGATTGCCGGGATCTCTCGCATGGTTTGCCCCAGCCCTGTTCCTGGCGGTATTCGTAACCGGTCCGTTTATCATGTTCATCTTTGGAGCCCTCTGCCTGATCAATTTCCTGGTCTCGTTGTGGCCTTTTCCCCTTCTTGGATGGTCCAGCTGGCTGCGCTGGCAGGTGCGGGTGATCGGAATCATCTTCATCGCTGCGTTGGGCTACACCGCAATGACCGAGTACACCGCTTTCAGAAAAATGGATGAAGCCGATTTCATATTGAAATGGGATGGGATTACACCCATGTCTCAGAGATTTGAGAGACTTCAAAAAATGGAACCTGATTCGATCCCACTTTACCGGAAGCTGGTCCGCGAAGGTAAAAATTTCATTCGAAGCAGGGCAGCCCAGCGTCTCGCCGAGACCGGGAATCGTGAAGAAGATGTTCCTCTTCTGATCGAGGCGCTGGCTGATGAATACAGCCATAAGCCAGATGAAGATCACTATTTCGCCCATGAAATCAGCGAAACCCTTCAGAAAATGACTGGCATTGATCTTCCCAGAGAGGCCACGCCGGAGGTTTGGCGTGAGAAATGGGAGGCCTTCAATGAAAAAGAAGGTGGGAAGGCGGAACTTGGCGGGGGCCGGTGATCGTCGAATGTGTAAGGAAATGAGAATAAAGAGGTAATTATTATTCATCTTCTGCCGTACTCCATATTTTCGGAAACGATTATTTGATCCCGCTGTGAGTTTTTTTATTATCGATAAAGGCCTTTTACGACAATATAGACACTGGATTTCATCAACAACCGAGAGATGTGGTGGAAGTTGTCAATTAGGTACTTGCGATGAACCATGGCCTTGAGAGGCTCAAGGAATTTCCCTCAGTTTACTTGTAGATTAAGGGACCTCCTCTGGTGGACACACCTCCCCGAAACAGGTACTTTTCTTTTACCCATCTGATCCAGAAAAGGAGAATCATCCGCCGATGTGTTCACCTCTCCAGCGTATCTCAATTCTATTCCTGACTATTCTCTGTCTCTTCAGTTTTGTTTCTCCAGTGATTGGGGAGACAGCGCAAACCCCTCCTGTTTTGAAGTGGCTGGTGGCCGGACCTTTCCCGAATCCCACCACCAGTGACCCGCAGCCGGAGGGCGCTACCCGCGCCGGGTTTGCCATCGATTACCTGGGCGGCGAGGCCCAAGCGATCTTGACTCCGGGGGCGTCCTTTTCCTTTACCTCCCCCGATGGAACCGTCCAGGAAGTGACTGTCCAAAGCGCCACCGCCGATGCGCGGGGGAAAGTCGACCTCCTCACCATTTATCCGAATACCGGCCATGCCATTGCCTATGCCTTCACCACCCTGGTTTCGGACCAGGATAAGCAAGCGGCTTTCTTCTTCGGATCGGATGATTGGGCCAAGGTGTGGGTCAATGGGAAGCAGGTTTATTCAGCCTGGAAAGGGGAGGGACGTTCACTGGCTCCCAAAGATGAGCACTTCATTACGAATCTCAAAAAGGGAGAAAACCAGATCCTGATTAAGGCCGACCAGGATACAGGCCCTTGGGCCTTCTCGCTGATCCCCACCACCCCGGAGGTCATCCAGGAAAGAGACCGGAAAATGGAACAGGATAAAATCCTGACCGATTTCATGGATATGGAAATTGTCTGCAAGGACAAGGGTGGCTTTATCCGTCAGGACAACACCTTCCCGCAACTCCAATGG
>CAZORO010000512.1:0-4208 GCA_964581845.1 uncultured bacterium | reverse complement strand
GATCAGGTCCTCCACGCATATCAGGTGGAGGTTGCAAAGCCTCATTCAGAGCAGGCCGCGGATGATTCAACGTCCCGCATGGATCAGGCCCCCAAGCAGATCGCGATCTAAACGGAACCAGATAGGGGCACGCGCAAGCGTGCCCCTTTATTTTCTTTTAATCACCACCATGGTCCTGCTTGCGGTTCCTCCCCGGTAAGGTACGGAGGCATGGTAGATTGTGTCCCACTTGGAGAGCCAATCGGGATCGCCACCGAAACGGCCCATGAATTTCGTGATTTCCACCTCCGCATCCGCTAGAAAGCTGATGCCCTGCTCCTCAATGTAGCTGGCAAGATGTTTGTTTTGGATCGCTGGGATGACAGAGTCATTCATCACTCCATCCAGGTTGACAACCTTTCGTCCCGAATAGTAGCTCAGGATTCCGGCATTGAAACTACCCACTCGCGCCTCGGGAGGAGTGTTGACACCCAACCAGGGGGCTAGACCGTTGTAGAGCGCTAGATGAAGAGGGTGGAAACGTCCAGTCGCTTGCCCTTTCCGGAAGGAGTCCATCCCCGCCAAAGTGGCTCCGAAGATCAGGAGAGTCATCGCCAAAGTACAGTTTCGCGCGGCCCGCTTTGGATCAGGAGAATGACGAATCAAAGCTCCGGCACAGGCGCCAATCCAAACAATCGCCGGAATAAAGGTGGGGTAAAAGTAACGGATCCCAATGTGCCCAAAGGCCACATAGTAGCCGTTGTGAGCCAACACATAGAATGGAATCCAGCCCATACATGAAGATTCACCTAACCGGTAGCCCTTCCAGATAATCACCAAAAGGACCAGAAAGCTGAAAACAGTCACCAGGACACCCAAGTACCTCAAGCCTCCACTCTCCGGTGAGGCACAAGGCCACACTCCCATCAGAGCGCCAAGGTCATTGAGAGGCTCAATCGATATCCCAATCCGGTTCTTGACCAAGCTCATCAGGTTCCCGGCGAATCCCATTCCGGAATCCCACTGGAATCCTTTCCAGGATTCGATCGCCACCCGGCTATTGGGCAACAGCGTGTGAGATGTTTTCCAGCTGAAAAGAAACCATGGCACCAGACATACGAGACACACCCCTCCGGCCACAGTCCCCGAACCCAGCGGAGTAGCGAATTCATTCGCCTTTTTCTCTTGATGATCACCACCTTTCTCCAAAGGCGAATCAATTCGCCACTCCTTCAAAAGAGGGCCAAGGCACCACCAAGCGAGTACAATCCCCGCCAACAGCAGGGCATCTAGCCGTGATAGGCAAGCCAACCCCAGGAGAAGTCCCAATGGGATCGATGACCTCCAGCCGGGCTGATGTGTTAGAAGGAAGAGTGTGAGGAATCCCACGCTGAGCCCGGCGATCCCTGACTCCAGCCCTCCCAACGGAATCGTCATCATCCGGTAGTTGAAAAGGAACCAAGCGGTCAGAGGGAGGGCAATAGAGAGGGCCATGGTTTTTCGAAGACAGAGAAAAAGCACTCCTCCGGTCAAAACAAAGGAGAGCGCGGCGATTGTGAGCGCGAGGTGGACCGGGAGACTCCCATCGCCTTGGGAGAGTCCCTCCACCCAACGGGACACCACCATCCAGAGAGGGTGGAAGCCATTCGTAGCATGGACACCATCCAAGCTGGCAATATCACCGGCATTGAGATGACGGGCGGCCTGAAGGTAGTAGAACATATCCTCAACAATGAAATGGGAGATGCTCACCGGTACCGGTATCCAGGCAAGTGTGAAGGCCAGCAGACCTCCAAGCATGCAGAGGATCCAGAAGGGAAGTTGGAGTGTTCTTGTCATGATCCGCTTGATTCTCCCGAGTCACAGAGGATGTCAGCCTAGTATCTGGTGAAAAGGATTGGAACCATGAAGTCAACTCTGGGAATACTGATTCGACTGAGAGATAGGTTCGAAAACTTTTCCAAGAACCCTTGAAACCTGTTCTGGCTCGGTTAGGCTTGGGGTCCTAATCCCCAGGTTGGGGGTATTCCTGTTTTAATCACGGTGGTAATTGGAGTTCGATGCAGTCTCTCTCTCACCATGAAGTGATGATATTGTTCCTGTCCCTGGGAATCTTGCTGGCCTCGGCGAGAATCCTTGGCGAGATCGCGCGCAAGCTCCAACAGCCCGCGGTTTTGGGCGAGATCATCGCAGGAATCATCTTGGGTCCAACCGTTCTGGGAACCCTATTTCCCGAGTGGAATGCCATCCTGTTTCCCTCCCAGGGAGGTGTCAAGATTGCACTCGATGGATTTATCACGGTGGCCATCGCGTTGTTCCTAATGGTTGCGGGCATGGAAGTGGATCTTTCCATGGCATTCAAGCAAGGGAGTGCTTCCCTTGTTGTAGCTGTTTTCGGTGTCATCTGCCCCTTTGCAGTGGGATTCTTTTGTGCATGGCTCCTGGGAGATCATCTGGGCACGTACTCAGGTCAGGATCCAATTGTTTTTTCTTTATTCTTTGCTACTGCTGTTTCGATTACCGCTCTCCCGGTTATTGTCAGGATACTGATGGATCTAAATCTTTACCGGACCGACTTGGGGATGATCATTGTATCAGCGGCTGTTCTAAACGATCTGACGGGATGGAATATCTTCGGATTACTCATCGGACTGGTGGAGTCGGATCCCTCAGAAACTAGGAATGCCGGTCACACTGTACTCCTAACCCTCTTGTTCGCCACTTTTTTGCTCACTTTGGGACGTTGGGCATTCCACCGGCTTCTGCCATGGATCCAAGCCCATGCCAGCTGGCCAGGCGGTGTTCTTGGTTTCGTTCTCACAATGGCCCTTTTAAGTGCCGCGATTACTGAGTGGATTGGTGTTCATGCCATTTTCGGCGCCTTTCTCTGTGGTATTGCGTTGGGTGACTCCAGTCATCTCAGACAAAGAACCCGTACGACAATCGAGCAATTTATCTCCTTTGTATTTGCTCCACTTTTCTTCGCCAGCATCGGACTTAGGGTCAATTTCATTGAGGAGTTCAGTTTATTGCTTGTGGTAGCAGTTCTTCTGAGCACCTCCATCGGAAAAGTATGCGGATGCACCTTAGGGGCCAGACTGATTGGAATGCCATTCAGAGAGTCTCTAGCAGTTGGAATCGGGATGAACACACATGGTGCGATGGAGATACTGCTAGGTCTATTAGGGTATCAGTTGGGTGTCTTTGACGAGGGGATGATTGTGGCCCTTGTCCTCATGTCAGCGGTCACTTCAATGACTAGCGGAACCTTCATCCAGAAGATCCTGGCGCGTAAACTGCCAGCGCGGTTCACTGATTTCCTGAGTTCCTCACGTTTTCAGCCCAACCTCAGTGCGTTGGCACGTGAAGAGGCGGTCCGGGAGCTGGCTGGATTAGCCGCCAAGGGAACCGGCCTGGATCCTCAGCAGGTAGGAGATCAGGTGTGGGAGCGTGAGCAGGTTATGTCTACTGGTCTGGAGCGGGGATTGGCTGTTCCCCATGCACGTCTTCAGGATCTCAAATCTCCTGTCCTGGCGGTAGGATTATCCCAAAATGGTGTGGACTTCGACTCTTTCGATGGGGAACCGACCCAATTGATCTTCCTGATTCTCACCCCCACCCAGGATAATGGGGCGCAGCTGGAGATCCTGGCGGATATCAGCCGCACTTTTCAGGATCCCTCCTTGGTATCCGCAGCCATTCAAGCCAAGTCCTATACCGAGTTTTTGGCGGTGGTGAAAAGCCACGGCTTGGAAACCGGTTGAGGTTCGCCTCTCTTCGCGTTATAGTCTTTGTCTTGCTGATTTGGGGGGATGCCCGAGTGGTTAAAGGGAGCAGACTGTAAATCTGCCGGCGAACGCCTACGGAGGTTCGAACCCTCCTCCCCCCACCACCTCTCCTGCTTTTCCTCCCATTCACTGCTTACCGTTCTTTGTTGCCGCCGTTTGATCTATCAAGGGAGGTTTTCCATGAGATTACCCAGCAATCTTGGGATGTTTTGCCTGAGCATCTGGCTGATTGTTCAGGGAGCCTTGGCCTTTATCCCCCTCGGCACCCGGCTCATTAGCCCGCTTATGTCTCTCCTTGCAATCGCCGCTGGGGTGCTTCTTTTGATGAAGAAATAGGGGCCCCCGGATTTCTTGACACCCATCTCATCTGGTCTACACTCCCCTCTTACTCAGACGGGTCCCGATGAGGATGGGTTTCCGGAGGGACGGTGCGGATCCACT
>CAZORO010000511.1:0-4210 GCA_964581845.1 uncultured bacterium | reverse complement strand
AAGCAGATACCTGAGGAAAGTGTCCGGCTTGTCATCGATTTGGGATCACCCAAGAAAGACAGTGCTCTCCAAAAGGCCTTAGCCGGGGTGGCTATTCTAGTCGATGTTTTCTCCCCAAAAGGAAAAGACAGACAGGAATGGGTCAGTATATTGGCCAAAAGAGCAGGCGCCAATTTGGAACAGAACCTTGAACAGACAATGATCGCCTCTGATGTGTCCTTGCGTACCCTGGCCGCGGACCTGGAAAAGTTGGCTATGGCCGCTCCAGATGACGGGAAAGCCACAATCGCCATGTGGATGTCACTCACCCAGGCGGATCCCCAGTCCACAATCTGGGAGATTGGAGACAGTTTGGGTGTGGGGAATACTGGTGGGGCGCTTAGGGCATTGCGGAATCTGGAATCTGGAGGTCTTGATGTATATAAGATAATGCCCGCGATTCTGGGCTGGAACCAACAACGGCTGCAGATAAAAAGCCTTCCAAAAGATAGTGGAGATCCACCTGGGATGCACCCCTTCGTGGTCAAGAAAATCCGGTCTCAGGTTGGCAATAAGACACTGAATCAATTACGTCAGGAACAACGCAAGCTCTTTCATCTGGACCGTAGTCTCAAACAGAGTTGGGAAAATCCCCACACCCTCCTTGAGAAGCTTCTCGTGGAATTCGCCGGAAGGAGGGGCCGGTGACACGTACGGTAGGGGTGATCATGGCGGGTGGTATGGGGACACGCCTTTGGCCCTGGAGCCGTCGAGAACGGCCCAAGCAGTTCCTTCCGCTAGTGGGAGAGAATTCCCTGGTCCGGATGACATGGGACCGTCTGACTGCAGTGGCGGATCCCTCGGAAATTCTCCTCTTCACCAATGCTCATTTGCGGGAATGTGCCTTGCGGGAGATATGCGGTCTTCCTGAAACCAGTCTCTTTGGCGAGCCGAAAAGTTGCAACACAGCTCCCTGTCTGGCCTTCGCGGCGGCATTGTGTGAACGTCGTTACGGAAGGGATGCGGTAATGGTGGTTTTATCGGCGGACCACTATCTGGGAGATGAGGAGGGCTTTCAGTCCTCGCTCCGGGTGGCCATTGAGACCGCCGCCAAATCGGATTGCCTAGTAACCTTGGGGGTTCCACCCACACGTCCGGAAACGGGTTATGGATACCTTGAGTGTGACCGCAGGATTATTGAAATTCCAAATGGAGAGACAGCAAAGCTGGTAGCCTTTCGAGAGAAACCGCCCCATGAAACCGCGGTCAAGTATGTCGCCAGTGGCCATCACCTGTGGAACATGGGGAATTTCATTTGGCGGGTCGATAGTATCCTTTCAGAGTACGAAAGGAGCCTGCCAGGCCTTCTCGCCGCCGCGCGCCGGGCGGCTGCTTCCGCTAATCCCGGTTCCGAGGAAACCATGAAGGAGTATTTCCTCAACCTTCCCCCAGAATGGTGCCAATCCATTGACTACGCCATTATGGAAAGGGCCCGCAACCTCCGTGTGGCCCCTTGCCGGATTCCCTGGGATGATGTGGGTTCTTGGGCGGTTCTTCGGAGGCTACGCGCTAATGAGCTTGATGAACAGGGCAACCTTTCACTGATCCGCCACCTCGCGATTGATACCACCCGGACAGTCGTTACTGGCAGCGAGAGTGAAGAAGGAATTGTGGTCACCTTGGGAGTGGAGGATCTTATTATTGTCCGAGATGGCGAGCGTGTCCTAGTTACTACAGAGGCTGGATTAGAACAGATGCGTGAAGTGGTTCAGAAGATCCGGGAAAGTGGGTGGGAAAATCTTCTCTGATGGATGAAGTATTTGTTTGAATTCTAGGATCTGCCGTGTTATACTTTGGAGAAAGTTGGAGGAGGGGAACTTATGATCGACAGAATCTCATCCACGGTGCTGACCGGTATCCGGAAAGGTCTTGATTTCTTCGATTCAACCGCCACACGGATCCCGGGTTCGATTACCTCCAACGCATCCACTTCCTCAAGTTCCTCCACACCACCCGTCACAACCACGGGTAATCTCTCCAGCGCCCTGAGCGAACCTGAACCCTCACTTGAGCAGAATATGGTAGACCTACTCCTGGCTAAGCGATTCATCCAGGGACAGCTTGGAGTCATCCAGACCGAGGATGAGATGCTTGCCGAAGTGGTGAATCTGGGACGCAGGCGAACCGGGTAGAAAAATCAGCTCTTTGCTTCCACGAAAGCGGCGCGTGTAGCCCGCCGTTGTTTGACTATGGCATCACCGATGACCGCCAGGAGCAGCACTGTGCCGGTAACGGCAAAGGTCCAAAAGGTGGAGATGCCAAAGAAGATGACGCCTGAGTCAATCACCTTCAGGATCGAGGCCCCGATAATGACCCCACATAAAGACCCTTGACCACCCCGGAGGGCGCAGCCTCCAAGAACCGCGGCGGTGATGCCATACATCTCATAAGCCATCCCCGCCGATGAAGGCGCGATGCTTCCAATGCTGCTGGCCTCACAGAATGCAGCCAGGGTGGTCAAGACCGAACAGATCATGTAACTGGCAATACGCAAAGTGCTGACTGGAATTCCACTGTACCTTGCGGCCTCAAGGTTGTACCCGATCGCGTACATGTAGCGGCCGGGAACCGTTTTGTGCATGAAGAAAGCGAGCGGGATCAGGGCGGCAAGCAGGATATAGACCGGGATGGGCACCGCCAGGATGGTCTCCTGCCCAATACGAGCAAAGAGAGGGTAGTCACGGGGGTTGAACCAGGCGGTGCTGTCATTGGTCATCACACGGGAGAGACCCCTTAGTATGAGCAAGCTGCACAGGGTGACCAGGAAAGGTTGGAGACGGAAATAACAGATCAGGCTGCCATGGATCAGCCCAATCATCGCACCGAGGAAGAGTACCAGCCCAGCGGCCTGGAGGAAAGAAATCCCAGGAATGGTGTTTAGCAGATGGATGGTTAAAACACCGGTGAAGCAGAGCAGCGAACCGACCGATAGATCGATTCCTCCTGAAATGATCACGATGGCCTGCCCCAGAGAGAACAGGCTGAGGATGGCAATATCACGCGCCATTCCACGGATCAGGAAAGGTTGGAAAAAGTTTTTGTTAACCAGCCCTGTGGCGATGACCAAAACAGCCAGCAGCAGGAGCATGATCAGAACTTGAACCGCCACATCACTGGCCCGGCGGCTCCCTTTCACTCTTTCGGGTACCATTGAAGTCCCATTGGTCATGTCAATTCCCCACCGCCAACCGCATGATTCTCTCCTCGGAAATCTGGTCCAGTGAAAGTTCTCCTGAAAGGCGTCCCTCGTGCATGACAATCACCCGGTCTGAAAGCGCGATGATTTCCTCCATCTCACTACTGATCAACAAGATCCCGACTCCCTCGGCGGCAAGATTCACAATGAGGGAGTAGATCTCGCTCTTAGCACCCACATCAACTCCCCGGGTGGGCTCATCCAGGATCAAAACCTGTGGTTTCATGAGCAGCCATTTGGCCAGCACCACTTTCTGTTGGTTGCCTCCACTCAGGTTGAGCACGGGCTGATGGAGAGATGGAGTGCGAATGGAAAGCTTTCTGACTTGTTGAAGTGCGGAGATTTCCTCTTTCGCGCGATCGATGAGTCCTCGTGGAAAGAGCAGGGGTAAGGCGGCCAGAGTGACATTCCGGGCAACACTCATCTCCAGGATAGCTCCCAGCATCTTCCGGTCCTCCGGCAGGAGATAGAGGCCCGCACGGATGGCATCCCGCGGACTTCGGATTATGGCTGGACTACCCTGGATCCGTATCTCGCCACTGATTAGCGGAGTCATCCCGAACAATCCGCGAGCCAACTCGGTCCGTCCAGCACCAACCAGACCCGCCAGACCGGTGATCTCGCCCCGCTTGATATTGAAAGTGAATTCATTGGGATTCCCCTGCATTCGTAAACCAGTCACGCTGAGCGCATCCTCGGTGGATGCACCCCGTCTCTTACCCGGAAACCACTGCTGAACATCCCTGCCGACCATGAGTGACACAATCCGGTTGTGGTCAAACTCCCGCCTGGCGAGAGTGGCCACCTTAACCCCATCCCGGAGGATCACCAGCCTGTCGGCGAGATCCATAACCTCGGCCAGACGATGAGAGACATAGAGAATCGCCATGCCCTTTCGCCTCATCTCACGTATGACCTCGTACAATTGCCCAGATTCGGCCTGGGAGAGGCTGCTGGTTGGCTCATCGAAAATGA
>CAZORO010000510.1:0-4217 GCA_964581845.1 uncultured bacterium | reverse complement strand
CTGGCCACATAGGCCCAGGGGGCCAGCCAGGTCTTGAGTGACCACTCGATGGGACGTTTGAGACTACCCCAGTAGATCTTGTGCTGCATCCGGCTGGCGAAAGTCATCTGCTTGTATGGACCCACGAAATTCCAATTCTCCTCGGCTACCTCGGGATCTCCCACGATTTCAATCTCACGCGGATCACCCACTCCCAAGCCCAGATCATGCGCCAAGCGGATGAACTTGATTTCATCCAGTGGTTTGAAGCCCATCAGCTGAGCGGAAATGGCATCGATGGCTACCTGGTCGGCAGAGGCGAGGATGACATTTTTCACATGGGGGATCATACATCGCGGACCGGGGCCATCTCCAGCGAAGGTACCATCCATGACCGCGAAGATCCCCGCATGGATCTTCTTCTGAATACGCAGAAGGTCAACCAGGGTCTCATGGATCACTTCATGGGTCCAATGCCGGCGTTCATTGAGCAGACCTCCAAAGGCATTCTTCATGGCGCCGGTCATGGTGGTGAAGACATGCGTCTTCACCGTGGGCTGGTGAATGATGTTTTCGCCAATGAACCGCCGTGGGATGTTGAAGCCTTTGGGGTAGACTTTGTTGAGGACCAGGAACTGGCTGGCCACCTCATCGCCTACAGCCTCACGGACATTGATCCAGAGTTCATTTTCATAAAGATGGACATTCGCCAGACCGTACTTCTGGACAATGGGAAGGTGTTTGTTGAGCACCTCGCCTTTCTTGGCCGAGACCACCACGGTCCGGTTATGGCAGGCATGGATCTTGCCGCGCGAGTATCCCAGATCCAGCAAAGCCCGGATCACTCCCTCCAATTGCCAGGGGGTGGTTGAGCAGGCCGGATAGAAATGGTGCCAGCTGATGTTGATCTTCAGGCCAGTCTCGGCCTCTTTGGGAAGAGTATCTTGTACCCCGGCCAAGGTCATCGCACGGTGTACATCCGCCAAATAGGTTCGGGGAGTTGTCCTGACCAGCGCCACCTTCGAACGGCTCATTGTATGTCCTTCTTATTCGTTCTTGTCCACTAGCATACACTCCATTTAATACCACAGGGTCCTTGCCACGGCAATTGAGCCCTAAAGTTCCATCCCCTTTCCTCCCTTGCTAAAGGTTGGCACTCAAGCATAATCCGTCACAAGGTTCCACCTAAACCGTATCATTGAACCTCAAGAGAGATGCCGGCCCATATATTGATTTTGTCCGTTGTTACCGCCATGGTTCTCGCGGTCCTGTTCACACCGCGGGTTTTCCGCCGTCCACTCCCGCCGGGCCGCCGTTTCTGGCTGGGCGTTCTTCAGCTCAGCCCCTTGCTTGCCGTAGTCTGGTTGTTGGGTAATCCAACTTCTATCCGTACTCACCAGGAGACAGTGAAGCAAACCGTGGCACTTCTCATTGATGACTCACCGAGCATGGCCTTTGAGGATGGCGAGAGCGGCAAGGCCCGGTATGAGGTACTACAGAGTTGGAGCTCGGAACTCCTCCAGGAGTGGAAACAGTCCTCCCGGTCAGCAGTTCTGGAAACATTCCTCTTCAGTGATCTCATTCCAGAGGGTCATTCCGCTTCCGATATCGCAGCTGTGATTGAAGGTCTCCAGAACAGGATCCCAAAGGACCGTTTAGCAGCGGTGATCATCGCTTCCGATGGACAGGACCATGGTGAAAGATCCGCCGCACAAACGGCCAGCCAGTTGGGAGTCCCAGTACACACACTGGGCACTGGTCCAGTGGTAGCGGGAGAAAGTATCAAGGTTCGCTGGCTGGAAACTCCGGAAACCGCCACACCCGGATCTCCCTTTATGATCCGCTGGGGTGTGGATTCAAAGCAATCGGAAACTTGGGCTGGACAAGTAAGGATCACCTCAGGATCTCAGGAGATCGCTTGCAAAGAGATCAGCCTACAGCCTGGAGATGGGCATCTGGAGGAATGGGCGAGTCTCAAGCTGGAGAATTCCGGCAAGCATATCCTCCACCTCCTGGTGGAGTCCGCACGAACCGGCGACCGGGTTGACCAGGCGACAGCCAGTATCCTTGTCAAACAGGACACACCCACTTTGCTGATCTTGGAGAGTCAATTCTCCCGGTTGACACAGTCTCTTTCTCAAACTCTTCTCGAAGGTGGCAGGTACCGTGTCCTCCATGCTTTGTCATCTCCAGATGGCGGCGGGGTGTTCCTTAGTCTGTTCCGTCCTGCTCATGACAACCAAGGAAAAGAGCCCTGGAGCCATGAGCGGGTTCTACGAAAGTCCTCCGTGGAATGGGAAGATGCCCTGGGTGTCATCCTTCCAGAGGTGTCTCTGGTGGTACTGGGAAGGTCTGTGTTGAATCACTTTCCCAGGGGATGGGCCTCCCTACTGGACAATCATCTCCAACATAGCCAGTGTGGTATCCTGGTATTGCCAGGGGCCGAGGAGGGTCTGGACCGCCTGTCCGAGGGAGGTCTGCGTTCTTTTCTTACCTGGACAGGGCGTAGAAGCAAGTCTTACCAGCCTGTCGAGATAACCTTTCCTACCGATACGCAGAATCATCCCGCCATGGCTCCGGTCTGGATGATGCTCAATCAATCCTGGAAAACTGTTCCCGATGAGTCATTCGATGGAACTCCCCCCTACGCGCGGATTCTGATGATGGACATAGCGGGAAATCCACTCCTGTATGAATCCAGGGTAAGTCTTTCACGGGCATTAGCCATTTCGCTTTCGGATCTGTGGACCCTCAGGTCTTTCGACACCAGCCAGGCAGGCAATGAGAAACGTTTTGTGGAGGGTTTATGGTTAGGATTGGTGGACTATTTGGCGGTTGGCACGGGTGGGAAAGCTGACCGCTTGCATGTCCGCCCGAATCCAGCCTCAGTAGGGCAAACTGTTCAGGTATTAGCCGAGGCTCCTTCGCTTCCTCCGGGACCGGCTGTCTCAGGTATTGAACTACGGCGTATGGGAGAGTCCTCTTGGAGAATCCTTCCGTTAGGTTCAGATCCGGAGTGGCCGGGTCTGGGACGGGCTTCATGGATTCCTAGGGAATCCGGCTTTTACGAGATCCGGTTCGCAAGTGGTGAGGAAATCACTCAATTACGAGTACTAGACCATCCCCCCGAGCTAGAGGACCGTTTACTGAACCAGGAAATTCTTGCGGCGATCTCCGCAAGGAGTGGAGGACAGTATGTTCCATTCTCCGGGCGGGATGCTCTTTTCGCGGATATGGATGCCCCATCGCGTACCATGGTGCGCTCAGGACAGATTTCATTCCGTCATGATGCCTGGACTGGGATCCTATTGGTCTTGCTTTTTTGCACGGGGTGGGGTGTAAGGAGGCTGCTTTCACTTCCGTGAGGAATCATAACCGGACAGAGATATCTCCACGTCTTCCTCTCATATCATGGAAGCGGTTATGGAACCCGGAGGGTTGGCTCGAGGTATCCTTTCTAGCGGCTTTTGTGCTCATCGCGTTAGTTTTCCATTATTGGACAACCACCTCGATTACCGCCAAGGACTACTATGCCACCCTGTTTGGGATCTATTTCACTGTAGTGAGTGGATTTCTTTTCCTTGTCCGCCGTGAATATGCGCGTGTGCCTTTATGTGTTTTTGTCTCGATGATCCTCTACATAGGGTATGGCACGATCCGGGCAGTGGGCTCGCCCTTTCCGGAAAGAGCCTGGGAATCCTGGCGGACTTCTCTCGGGTTTGTCTCCTCTCTTCTACCAGCTTACTTGCTGGCCCAGAACAAGGAATCCACCCACCGGATTCTCTGGGGAGCAACCGTAGTCGTGTGGATCATTTGCATTTATGCTCTTTTCCAGTCGATTGCCGAGAATATGGATTCATTTCTGGGCTGGGGTGGCAACTTGGATCCTGTCCACTGGCCCTGGAACCAAGCCCCCATTCTGGGAAGCCTGCTGAACTTCCTGGAAACTGATCTGAAGTACTTCCAATGGCAGGACTTCCCAGCGGGAGGACCACTTCGCAGAGTATGTTCCACCTTCGGGAACCCCACTTTTCTGGCCGGTTTTCTAGTTCTTCTTCCCCCGCTCTACCTGGCTACGGCAATCAACCGCAAGAGATCGGGAAAGAGACTCTGGCCGGTATTCCTGACGCTTGTGATGATCTTTCTGACCATGGCGGCCACCATCAGCAAAGGCGCAGCTTTGGGAACCATGGGGGCAGGTGCCATATTTGTGCTCTTCACTGGTTGGTCCACGGATT
>CAZORO010000509.1:0-4217 GCA_964581845.1 uncultured bacterium | reverse complement strand
CCAAGCACAGATCACGCCGCGAGTGGTAATGGAGGTCAAGTAGGGTTTTGCAGAGCATATGCGGACCTGTGACTGTGAACTTGAGTGGGTGGCTGGTGAGTGCTCGGGCCCGGCGGTAATCATCCAGTAGGTTGAGTGTGCCCTCATCAATCTCACCCTCGACCAGGCCACTGGGCTTCGAGCGGAAAGACATCTCCTCATTCTCACGGAAATGTAGTAGTTCGGAGCGGGAGAACTGGGTCCGTATGTTCTCGATGGGACGGATGAAGTATTCGATCATCCCATTCGTGTCCGGGTGGTTGATGTCGAAGCGGTAGAGTTCACCATCCGCCACAAGGTCGATTCCAGCGTTTTCCTGGACCTTTAGAACCACCGAGGTGGCATCGATCAAGGCTTGTTCAGAGGGATACACCGCCAGCCAGTCTGGGATGGGATAACTGCCAATGACCGTGGTCTGAATCCTGGGCCTCATGAGTTCGACCTCCCGGAAAGGAATAAAGCATTGTAAACGACCCGCTCCCTCTTGGCGTCAACCCTGTTTATTTTCACGGCGGTTGATGTGGGTATAATGGCGGACAAGATTGATTCAAGGAGACCTTCACAACATGCACATGGCGGATGCGTTGCTCTCTCCAGCGGTTGGAGCCAGCTTCTGGGCAGCCTCAATGGGGATGATTGGGTATGCCTCCACCCATCTCAAGCGCCATTTCGATGACAAGATGGTTCCCCTGATGGGGGTCCTCGCGGCCTTCATCTTCGCGGGCCAGATGATTAACTTCACCATCCCTGGAACCGGTTCGAGCGGGCATATCGGGGGAGGCATGATCCTCGCCATCGCCTTGGGGCCTCATGCCGCTTTTCTTGCAATCGCTTCTGTGCTGACTGTTCAAGCACTCTTCTTCGCCGATGGCGGGCTGCTGGCCTTGGGCTGCAACATATGGAATCTGGGTTTTTACCCCTGTTTCATTGCCTATCCTTTTGTCTACAAGCCACTCGTGGGGAATACACCCTCACCACGCCGGATCCTCCTGGCCTCGCTTGCCGGCGTGGTGGTGGCTCTGCAACTGGGCGCTCTATCTGTCGTGTTTGAAACCATGCTCTCCGGTAGAAGCGAGCTGACCCTCGGTCCCTTCCTGCTCCTCATGCAGCCGATCCACCTGGCCATAGGAATTGCCGAGGGATTCATCACCGCGGGAGTCATCAATTACGTCAGTCATCTCCGACCGGAGATTCTCCGGAGTATCGCGGAAGCCCAACCTCTTGGACACCAATTGTCCCTCCGGAACCTTCTCGTCGCCTTCCTACTCCTCACCTTGGTGACAGGCGGGGCATTGTCTTGGTTTGCCTCGACCCACCCAGATGGCCTGGAGTGGTCCATTGAAAAGATCACAGGTTCACCCGAGCTTGGCGGAGAAGAGGGGAGCATCACTCAAAAACTGGGACAGATCCAGGAGAAAACAGCGTTTCTTCCAGACTATGCCTTCAAGCAACCGGAAGTGGAGCCTACAGCGCAAGACGCCATCCCATCATGGCCAGCGGTTGATCCGGGTACCTCTTTATCCGGCGTGCTGGGGGCTTTGGTCGTACTCACTTTCACGATCCTCATTGGATTTGGTATCAAGATGGTCAGGGGGTATGGAAGGTGAACGAGATTATAGAGATGAAGCCAATCCAGCGGAGCCTTGCCGAGTGACCTTTGATCAACAGTACTTCAACATCGGTTATCTCGACCGATTGTCTTACCAGGATTCAGTCATCCACCGTTTGGATCCACGCTCCAAAGTAATCGCCACCTTTCTGTTCATCGTGGCGGTGGTCTCCGTCCCCCAGCATGAGGCCGCCGCACTGTTTCCATTCTTCCTGTTCCCGGCGGTGCTCATGAGTCTGGGGGATATCCCCCTGAGGTTTGTCCTGACAAGAGTCCTGCTTGTCTCCCCCTTCGCGGTGTTCATTGGAATCTTCAATCCGCTCCTCGATGAAAAAATCGTCATGTATGTGTTTGGAATCCCTGTCTCTGGGGGCTGGCTTTCGTTCTTTTCCATCCTCCTCAAGTCCCTGCTCACCATCAGCGCGGGACTCCTGCTGATCGCTACTACCTCCTTCTATGAAGTCTGCCATGTCCTGCGCTGGATGCGTGTACCGGCCCCCTTTGTCGCGCAATTACTCTTTCTGTACCGGTATCTGTTCTTGATGATGGAGGAGACGATGAGGATCATCCGCGCCCGTGACATGCGTTCTTTTGGGAACCATGGGACTGGTATCCAGGTGTTCACGCGGATCGTGGGAACCCTCTTCATACGGACCATCGAACGCGCCGAACGGATCTACTATGCCATGCTCTCACGTGGTTTCGATGGCGGGATGCCCCTTTACCGGTGCTTTGCCTTCACCCTCGCCGACATGGTTTTCGTTCTCGCCACCCTCGTTCTTCTACTTGCTCTCCGTTTCCTTCCGGTTACTGAGACCATCGGTGGTTTCGCGCGGAGGCTGGCCGGATGAGCCACCATATTGTGGAATTCAGGGATGTGGTCTTTAAGTACCCGGACAATACCGAGGCCCTTAAGGGTGTCTCCTTCCGGATCACGCATGGGGAATCGGTCGGGATTGTTGGGGCTAATGGCGCGGGTAAGTCGACCATCTTGATGCACATGAATGGTTTTCTTCTACCAACATCGGGTTCGGTCCGTGTCGGAGACCTGGAGATCGACAAGAAAACCCGGCGCGAAATCCGCAAGAAAGTCGGTGTGGTCTTTCAGAATCCCGATGAGCAACTCTTCATGCCCACGGTCTTTGATGATGTGGCTTTTGGTCCACTCAATCTGGGACTGACTCAGGAAGTGGTGAAGGAGAGAGTCATCGAGGCCCTTACAACAGTGAATTGTCTCAATCTCAAGGATAAACCCCCTCATCATCTTTCCGTGGGACAAAAAAGCTCCGTGGCGATTGCCTCGGTGATTGCCATGCAACCGGACATCCTGGTGATGGATGAGCCGGCCGCGAACCTGGATCCCAAATCGCGCCGTGCTCTCATCAACATGCTGAATACCTTCACTCACTCCAAGATCATCGCCTCCCATGATCTCGATCTGATTCTAGATGTTTGCCGCCGTTGCATCGTGATCCGGGATGGCAAAGTGGCTGCGGATGGCTCCTCCCAGGCGATTCTTTCGGATGGTGTGCTCCTGGAGGAAAACAACCTGGAATTACCCCTTTCCCTTCAGAATAGATAACACATCTCCTACCAATTCTCTAATCGTACCCATTTACTCAACCTCGCACAAACTGAGCCAGCCTAGACGCAATGCAGTGAAAACTATATTACAGGTTCATCTTATACTCCAGTTTGAAAATAAGGTCTATCTCCAATAATCTCAATAGCTTGTGAGATGCGAGACCTTCGGTGTGATTTTTGCACAAGAAAAAAGTGAAAAAGGAGGGGATTGCTTGATGTTTATACGTCAACGTTTACCTATTGCCCCCTCACGGAAAGGAATCAGAGAGTACCCAGCTCAGCGTGGTTTCTCGATGCTCGAGACCATGGTGGCAATGGGTATCTTAGCCTCTGTCGGCCTGTTGGTTGGGATGTCTTTTTCCTTCAGCATCCTTTCCCAGAAAGAGGCAAGGGCCCAGCTCGAAGCTGCACGGAGTGCGGGGCAGATCATTGAAATTCTTCGTGGCTCCAGCTTTGATTCCCTGGTTCTGGTCGAGGATGGAAAACTCAATATGGAACCACTGGGAAGATTCCAGCAGGCTATCCTTATAGATATTCAGGATCGTCTCGCGCGCGAAGACCTGGATGTCTTCCTTACCATCCGGAACCACATGGGTCGTACCGAGTCGAAAATCCTCTATCTGACCATCGCCTCGGAGGGTCTTTCCGCCCATACCTCACTGGAGAGTGTCCCCAAAGGCAAAATTATGGTTAAGCAATCCACGGTTGTCACCAAAAAGGGGATCAACCCATGACATCCGCCAGGAAAAAAACTCGTCAAGATGGCTTTACCCTTTTAGAAATGCTGGTGGGTTTTGTCATTACCGGCCTTGTTTTTTCAGTCGTCTTCACTGGCTTCAGCCAATTCATGATGATCTCTACTCAGGATGAGATCAGCCAGAACCTGCGCGAGGATCTTTTGCTCTCTCTGGGAAGAATCTGCAAGGATATCAACCTTTCGGCCAATGTCATTCCACGCGCTGGAAGTGTGGCAACCGACAACACG
>CAZORO010000508.1:0-4218 GCA_964581845.1 uncultured bacterium | reverse complement strand
AAGGGGCCTTGGTTAATTAACGGATCGGGTTTAAATCCTCTGGCAGGTCCTTCAGCAGCCTCCTGACTCGAATACACGCTTCCTGCACAAACCAAAACCGAAGCAATAAAAACAAACAGACCGAACCTTTTATAACGTTCGAATGGACCCAGAAATAACCTTCTTTTAAGACTGGCGGCGGTGGTGCTCTCGACTGGGCCTTGCATCCAACAGGACCTCCGGAAGCGGCAAGGAAAAGTAATCACGCTTTCAGTGCAGTCAGGAAGAAAATGGTCTTCCGGACTTCCCCCCTACCAAAATGTCAAAAAGACGAGACCCCACATCTGGGCCCATTTCGTCCCCCCCCATACCGGGCACAAATAAGTCACACCCGGATGCGATCTTTCACAGCCTCAGGCAGAGAACGACGAATCTCCTTGTCACAACCTGGATTAACCAGTCATTTCAAGGGTTTTGTGGATCCTTTGTGCCGTTCCGCCGTGACTCTTAAGTCCGATTTTCGGACCAAGCAGACTAACGCCCTTTTCACCTGAAAACACAGTCTCTGGGAAGTTAAATCAGAAACCCCCCTATGTCAATCTGGAGCAGCTCAGACTGAAACTTAATCTGGCCCCCAAAAACCCCATTACTGACGGAGTTTTTGGCGGACTCGCTTCCACTCATTCGATACTGTATTAAAACGCTTTCCAGCTTCCGTTCCCCCGGGAGCACGGCGCACGCTGGGCTTTTTCCGGAGGGTGTCCAGTTTGTCCATGGATTCTGTCAGTTTCTTCACAAGTTCCGTGGTATCCTGCTTGGCTTCCATTTGAGTCTTGAGAGCGGCCAAATCCTTCTCGCTTTCATCCAGAAGAGTGTTGATCTCTTGGACTATGGCGGCAGCCTCGATTTTCTGGATATATCCATCATACTGCCGTCTATCCGCGTTGGCCTTGGGATCTCCCAGTTTCTCTAAGGTATTGAATAACTCCAGTATTTCATTCAAAACCTCACGGTTTTCCTGGAGTTTTTCGGTACCCGCGAGGGTGTCAATTTTCTGGCGGACCGCTGTAATGCGGGCATCTTTCCCACTCTCGACCTTGGTCTGTGCCTCTTGCAAGCGTTCAAGTTTGGGTTGATCGATGATGGTGTTGGCTGGGTCGAGGGTTTTTTGAAGCTCGCGGAATTTACGAATCCGGTCAAGTAGCTGAGCCACGGATGCGGCATCAGTCTGGTCATTGACCGCAGCGCCATCCCGTATGATTGCATCGAACTCTTGCCTGACCAGCCTCTCGCTGACGCTATCTCTGGCTTGCCCGATGCTACTGAGGAGGTTCTTAGCTTCGTTGAGACGTTCCGCCGCGCCTTGGGTAAGGTTGATGCATTCCGGGTTCGCGGAAGCTGTATCAATTGCTTGCTTGAGCGCGGCATAAGTCTGTCCGAGCGCTTCTTGTGTCCTAAACAGATCTGTGGTCTGATCGCTGGACGGGGAGGTCTGGTTGGCATTACGAGCGGTCTCAATGGCGGCGCTCAGGTCCTGAGTGTTTTGATCGCAAATAAGGTTGTTCAAGATGGTCTGAGGGGGAGTTTGCCATTCGAGGATTCTTCCCGCTGGATCATCCCTGCAATATTGGGTCAGCTTCTCGCGGGCGGTCTTGGCATCCCCCGATGTGGTGGCATCCTGATAATCCTTCTTGAGCGCTTCCAGCCGGGCACGTAGTTGAGTGTAATCACCTGCAGGTGTCCAGATCGGATTACTGGAAATCGCCTCGATATCCTTGAGTGGGACAAACTTGAAAATATCCGAAGGATGACTCGGTGCGATCAGGGCCTTCTTGACAATGGGTTCCCCATCCGGACCAAACCCAGGGTTTTCGGGTTGATAGGATTGTCCCTGTTCTTTCCAGATATTCTTCCAGATCTCATCTGGATCGAGCATTTTAACCGCTTGACCCTTCTGGACAAAAAAGAAAATCCCCGCAGCCACGAGCAGGATCAGCAGAAGGTCCCTCCAACGGGACATTTTATTCATTAAGTCAGTAAAAAAAGTCTTCATTTCACTTGCTCTTCAGTTGCTTAAGATACCAGGCCTCTCTTGGACTCCTGATCGCAATGGAAAAGGATCATTCGGCACTGCTCGTATTCTCACCCATCCCCTCCGTCATGCCCTCACCCATGCCCATGCCCATCCCCATGCCCATGCCCATACCCATACCCATACCCTCCATGGCTTCCTTCGCCGCAATGGCCGCTTCATCGGCCTCTTCCTCATCTTCCTCAGCGCCTTCAATCGGCTTCAAAGTAAGATCTTTGACAGCCATTTTGGCTTGGAGCAGAGCCTGGAGATTTTCCTGGTCGATGTCATATTGACCTTTTGCCTTGCGTTTATTGTTCTCAAACACAATGGAGATGGTTTTATTTTCATACCCGATTTGGGCTTCGTCCTCGGCACGCAGGATCTTCATCACGAGGTCATCGCGTTCGGTTTCATTAAACGGTTCGGTGACAACCACCTTAATAGCCGCGCTCTGCTTGCTTCCAGGAGTATCACTGTGATCCTCCAGTGAGAGATCCAACAGGGAGATCTGTTTGGCCTCGAGTTTCTCGCGCAGCCTGGTCAGTTCAACCGAGGGATTCTTCTCGACTTTGGCGGACATCGCGAACTTGATTCCCTCTCCAACGCCAAATGATTTGACATCGGAGACACTCATTTCACGCAGACGCGAAACTTCTTTCATATGTTCCTTGAAAGGATTAATGGCTTGTTCGTTGTCTCCCCGCATGTTCAATTTGATATCGGTGGTATCGATGTTCACTGATTCCACCCAGGTCCGTCCTAAGGGCAGTTTCCCGGCCACTTCGGATAGAGTTTGACTGACCACTCCACGGGTGAGTCCGATCTCACGGAGGTAGTCCACTCGCTCTTCAATTTTCCGGGTGGAAGCAATGTATGTTTTAATCTGTTTGCCAACGGGATCCGCTTCGACCGAGCCAGTCCCGCCCGGCATGGCGCCATCAGGAATCGCAATCGCTGGCCCCTCCTCGGGCAGGTGCCGGCGCAGCCGTTCGCTGGCTTCACCATAAACTTTGATGGACTGCCCCATGGTAACCACGGAAAAACCGACCAACGCCGCCAAGCCAACCGCCTCGAGGACAAGCAAGGGACGGCGCCGTTTCAGATCTTTCTGCCGGACAATTGGGGGCGGCAGGAAATTCATCCGCAAGGGGACATCCGCCACGCCGCGTTGGCACTGTCCCAACAACACCGCGGCCGTGGTGTCGAGCATCTCGCGGGATCCCCCCGCAGCTTGAAGACTCGCCACATTCACCAAGGTTCCCTCCAAGGGACTCCTTACCTCACATGCCGTCCCCAACCGGTTCTGGATGAATTGGGCGATTCCCGGACAGCGTGAAGTGCCACCGGTGAGGTAAATCTTGCCAATCGGTTCGCCCTCGGGTTGCGAGACATAGAAATCGAGCGTACGGCGGATTTCATTGGCTATCCCATCGAATGCCTTGGAAAGGAATACCCTCACCCGCGCGGTGCGGTCGCCCTCGCCATAGGCGAGTGGATCGGTTCGGCGGTCGATGGTGGAATCCAACTCTCCCAAGTTAATCTTGAGATCCTCGGCCTCATTCCAAGAGAGACTCATCTGATCCGAAAGATACTTCGTGAGTTGATCACCAGCCTGAGGAGCGGTCCGGATAAACTCAACCTTCCCCCGCTTACAGACAATAATGTCAGTGGTCGAGGCGCCGATATCCGCAAGCGCGATCACATCCTCGGTGTCATTCTTGAGTTGGGGATAGAAGGCATCGAATAGGGATAAGGTGGTGACATCGATGACATCCGGAACCAAACCCGCTCCTTTGAGCATGGCGCAATACTGGTCAATGATGGTTCTACGGACGGCTACCAATGTGACCCCCAGCTCGGGGCTATCGCTATCGAAGACATGCGAGTCGAGGATGATGTCTTCGAGTGGAAACGGTATCTGTTGCCGGGCTTCGTATTGAATCAGGCGTTTGAGCCGGTCACCCGAGACCTTGGGTATTCTGAGTTGACGGACAAAACTGGCACGGCCGGGGATCGAGAAGGAAACTTGCTTGCCATTCAAGGAGTGCCGTTTGAGAAGCTCCTTGAGTAGCTCCCCCTGCCTCTCAATGACCTGATCCGGATTCATTTGGGGTGTCGCTTCCGTGGGGACCATATGCACAGCCTGTAGCCGGGCTGATTTCCCA
>CAZORO010000507.1:0-4218 GCA_964581845.1 uncultured bacterium | reverse complement strand
GTCCCCTCGGAGCTCTACAACTACAAGGCCCCGGATGAGTACCGTCTCCCGGCGCACACCCTTGAAATTCCCTATGATTGGGGACGGATAGACCGGTAGAGGTTGAATCCCTTCGCGGCAATCTCAGAGATCCGGACCATCCGGTAGCTGGCCACTCCGGTTTCCAGAATATCATGCAGAGGACCGCTCCATTCCCCCAGAATGGATGCGGTTCCATGCATCATCCCGAAGATAGAGCCTACTGTAGCCCCATTACAGTCGGTGTCGAAACAGCCTTGGACCGCGCGGCAGATGGAAAGTCCAAAATCTTCCTTGCCCCAGAGCAGGCCGATAGCCACAATCTGAGCATTGCTATTCGTGTGGCACCAATAGTGGAGTAGTTTCTCATCCCAGCGCGAATGAATCCGTTTCACCACCTCGCCGTAATCGATCCCCTCATCTTTCCAATCGATGACTTCTTTGATATCCGCGGCGAGACGGCATCGCGCGGGGATCTCTGTAAGTCCCGCCTCAATCACCTCATGTACCCCATCCACAAATGGCGCCGCCGCGAGCATGGCTGCCACCCACATCTCACCGTAGATGCCGTTCTTCACATGGCTGATCGAGGCATCTCTCCAGGCATACTCGGCGGCCAGCTCCGGATTCCCAAGCGCCGCATAGCCCCAGAAGTCGGCACGGATTTGCGCGCCGATCCATTCCCGGTAAGGATTGTGGTGGACCGCCGATTGAGGCGGCATGATCAACATCGCGAAATTCCTGTAGGCGGTTCGTTCAGCCGTGTAAGTCTTCAATAGGGGCAGGTTCATCAGCCAGAACTCGGCTACATCCTCCGGTGTAAAGTCAGGACCATACTTCTCCAGAATAGCCAAGCCAGTCACCGTGTAGTTGAGGTCATCATCCTCCACCGCATGGGGAACCCGGTCGATGAAGGCCGCCATTGGATTGACCGAGTATTTGGCTTGGATCTCCTCTCCCACATCCGCATGCATGTATTGCCGGAGAGGGTAGTTCCCCGTGTCCCTGAGAAATCCCCAGATCCTCTCCGAGTGCCAGCTTTCCACTGGCTTTCCGAGAAGGTTTCCTGCGCAACGCCCCAGCCAGGCTCCATGGACACGATCAAACAGCTCATTATCCGTCAGTTTGGTGGAAAACCGCCGTGGTCCATCGGGTCTGGCTGCCCGGATCGATTCCAAGTCTGATGGTTCCTCGTATGGATAGTCTTTGCGGATCGGAAGCTGCTGCCCTTGTTCGAGGAAGGCATGGATGCGGGGTTGCAGGCTCCAGTCGTGATCCAGATCCAGTTCCTTGAGGGCCCGGTATTCCTCCTCAATCGAAGCGGTGTCTATTCCCTCCTCTTGGAGTTGATGGTATTCCCCTTCGAGGTCAGGTTGATGGAAAGCAAGCCAGCTGAGCTTCATGGGATGAGTCCTTTCTGTGACGTCATGGAGATCGTAGAATATCTTCAAATCCAAGGAGAAACAGCCTGCAATGGGAAATGAGGATATTTTGGTCAAAGGACGTGAGCGAATCATTGAGATTGCGCGAATGCATGGAGCTCACAATGTGCGCGTGTTTGGGTCTTTCGCGCGTGGGGATGCGCGGGAGGATAGTGACCTCGATCTTCTAGTGGATGTGGATGAGAAACACTCGGCCTTTTTTCCTGGTGGTCTTATCGCTGATTTAGAGGACTTTCTCGGACGTAAGGTGGATGTTGCGGAAGAAGAGGGACTGCACTGGTTTATTCGTGAACGTGTAATGAAGGAAGCGGTATTATTGTGAGTGCCCCAAAAGCACTAGACAACACCCAGCTTGCCGCGCGCGAGCAATTCGGCAAGCAGAGCCACCGCTATGGGAAGGGACATATCCTCGAAAATGTGGAAGATGTGGCCCAGGCGGTTGAGAGGATGGTTCTGCCTGAACAGGCCGAGGTCCTCGATGTGGCCTGCGGGGCGGGGCACACCGGACTTTATCTGGCAGGTTTGGGGCATTTGGTTACTTTGGCCGATATCGCTCAACCGATGCTGGACCGTGCCAGGGAGCTGGCTACCGAGCGCGGATTGGTGGTCAAGATCCAACACCACACCGCCGAGTCGCTCCCTTATTCAGATGCCACTTTCGATCTGGTCACCTGCCGTGTCGCCGCACATCACTTCAGTTCTCCTGGAGCCTTTGTCCATGAGGCCGCGCGTGTCCTCAAAACGGGAGGATACTTCCTGGTGATCGATGGTTCGGTGGAGGATCACCAGCCCGAGGCCGAGGAGTGGCTGCACTGGGTGGAGAAGTACCGTGATCCCAGCCATGGCGGATTTCTGACTCCTCACCGGTGGTCTGAGCTCTGCTTCGCCTCGGGTCTGGAGGTGCTCAGCTGGACCCTCATCCCCTTCAAGCAGCCGGATCTCAACTGGTATTTCGAGACCGCCGCCACCTCTCCGGAGAACCGCGAGAAGGTTTTCGACCTTGTGCGCAACGCGCCCCCTCAGGCACGTCAGCTATTCAAACTGGGAGAAGAGGAGGGGAAGATCGTGTGGTGGTGGCAACGGATCACCTTGGTGGCGAGAAAGGGGTAACGGCTTACAAACCACTGTTCGAATCCCTTTCCAACTCTGCTTCTCCCAGGTGTAGCTGAGCACCGCTGCTGGGGGGGGATGATTCTCTATTATTATCTTCATACCCTAGGACAACGACAGGCGAAGATCCCAGTGCGATGGGACCAATCTTCTTTTGGGCTAGATCCAGTAAAACAATTTGAGGACCCAACTGAAATACGACCTGCCCGTCCGGTAGTACCGTAGCGGATAAGGTCGTCCAGCTCAAAAAAGGAGTGTCGACCGCAAACCAATTCCCAATCCCACCACGCTCGCTCCCAAACCGGATTCCCTCGATCGGCCATCCTCCGGTAAAGACATTCCCGGGTGAACCATTACTCCGAAGAGAGACCGCCTCGTTCTTCTCAAGTTCTCCAGAGTCTGGATAGGAACCATACATTTGTTTTGGTCGGGGAGAATGATTCAACACATTCGGAACAATTATTTTGTGTTCGTCGCTCCACCGATTCGGCTTTGTACAGAGATCCCATCCGGGTCTGTTGATATCCCGGTGGAAGAACAGAGAACCTCTTTCTGACGCAGACAGTGATGAATAGACAATTTGGTCATGGGTGGCATCGGGATTGATAGAATGAATTTCTCCTCCTCGGGTGAGATAGTAGATTCTGGTAGGAGTTCCAGAGACGTAGAAATCTATCGGCGGAACGATTTCGAGTTGAGTAAGCAGAGAAGTTCCGCTGGCCAACCAATACATAGGAACCAGCAGGATATAGGAGACCACCTGAGCGATGAGGGAGGCCTTAAACGACAACTGAAAACGATTTTCCTTCTCACCCATTATGATCCAGCAGAAGGGCAGTTCTAAGATGATGGTCAAGAGAAAAGAGACTCCCAACATACACCACACAAATGCCAAGGCATAGAAAAGAATCTGTTCACCCAGGTATTCCCCAACAATGACACTCCCCAACCCAGTAATCGCCCCCATTCCAACCAACATCGAGAAATAGTTGGCCACCACCATAAGTGAGAGGGTTTTCGCTTTCTTGAGGCCAAAGACCCAGGCGAGGATCAAGCCCTCGATGCATCCGAGGACTGCATTCCCCACAACGAGATGGATCATACTAGCCCACATGAGTGGCGTTCCCGCATCGGCCCAAACCGCAGCCGGGATAACCATGAGAACGACGAAAAGGAGGGTAAAGAAGTTACGTCGGGGATGTGGCATAGTCGTCCTGGGGCGGTGGGGCCAGCCCCACCCTACTCGTTCAGTGTTCCTCACGTTCAGCATGAGATTCTCCAGTCGCCTCCTCAACTACAGTCCACCCCAAGTCCTTTTCCAACACCACCAGTGGCCCACGTCCTTTTGTAAGGTAGGCGATCTTCTTCTGACCCGGATCGGCGAGACAAATCTGCTCGATCAGTTGGAGAACGAGTTGGCCATTGGGCAGGATATTGACCGATTTGGCCATCCCTGGGAATGCGGAATCGGCAAGCGTTCCCCAAGGGATAAATGAGATTGATCGAGGATCCACCTTGGGGGCTTCGGTAGCGGGACGCAGGTCCAGAATCATAAACGGATTGTTACTGTGTGGGCCAATATCCGGGATATTTTTTCGTGGATCATTACTGAAAGCATTCGAGGGGAACAAACCTTCCTTCACCACCT
>CAZORO010000506.1:0-4231 GCA_964581845.1 uncultured bacterium | reverse complement strand
AGTCGAGGAAACCTCTTTAAGGATTTCCAGAACTGAGCCGATTCCTTGAGATGGAAGATATGGTAGGATCTCTTTGTTATCAAGGGGGAGATGAACCATTCCAGGGGAGGAGCTTTCAGGACCTTCTCCATGGAGGATTTCCGGAAAGGAGGCATAAGGCGTCATATCCATGTCCGAGGCTGAGATCGAGGTCATACACACAGAACGGTTCGGTGAAATCCGGGTCCCACGCAAGGAAGTCGTCTTTTTTCCGGAGGGGTTACTGGGTTTCGCGGAACGTAAACGCTTCGTCTTTGTTCAAGAGGCCGCATATACTCCCTTCCTTTGGCTACAGTCAGCGGATGACCCCTATCTCTGTTTCGTGGTGGTCGATCCCCTGGAGTTTATGCCGGATTATCTGGTCGAGGTCAAACCATCCGAGGTGAGCGTCCTCGAATTGAGCAACCTAGAACAGGCACGCGTGCTGGTGATGGTCGTCGTCCGCGAGGATCCCAGCCAGATCACCGCTAATCTCCAGGGTCCTTTGATCATCAACCCGGAGATTGGAATCGGCAAGCAGGTCGTATTGCTCACCGACCGTTATCACACCCGTCATTACATACTCCAGGAAGTGGAACGTTACAGCGCTGACCTGGAAGAGCGGAAGGGGAACTGACACGATGTTGGTCCTCTCACGCAAGAAAGACGAGGTCATCGTGATCGGCGATGACATCGAGATCACTGTGGTCGATGTCCGTGGCGACCAAGTCAAGATCGGAGTAAGCGCTCCGCGTTCAGTCTCGATTCACCGTAAAGAAGTCTATGAGGCAATCCGCCAGGAGAATCTAGCCGCCGCGAAGTCCTCGGTAATCGGAATGGGTAGCTTGGCCGCCGTGCTAAGAAAAACTCAGGTGCCTCGTAAGGGAGCTTAACTGAACAGCTAGGGCTTTGTTGGGATGATGTAGCAACAGAAACCTCACCCCTAAATCCCCTCTCCCGCAGGGCGGGGGGACGTGCGGCTCTCCCTTCGCCCTATGGGAGAAGGGGGTAGGGGGGATGAGGTCGAAAACGTTGCACAACCAAGTCAACAAGGCACTAGGGCAAAATCTTCAATCCCCAACCTTCCCCTACAAAGGAGGAGGGAGTAGAAGATCCCCTCCCTCCTTGCCCTCATGCACGAGTGCATGATAAAGAGGAAGGATTGTGGTGGGAGGTGTTCCCCCTATCTCCTCGCTAACACCCCGATGCTCTCGATAAGGTAGTCCAACGCCTCAGTCGTCTGACGTGGATTGATGGGAAGTGTCACCAACCTTTCAGCGATCGACTCCGCCACCGGGAACTGTCCTTTACGGAATCCGCGCTTCTGGTAAGCCTGAGTCCAATTGAGCGGGTTGTAATGAGTTCCAACCTTGATCCCACGTTCATGCAGCATGGCATAAATGAAGTCCTCCTTGTTCAATCCATACTCTTTCGGGTCGATTTGAACCGGGTAGAGATGGAAAACATGCCTGCACTCGGGTAGCACGGTGGGGAGGATCAGGCCAGGAATGCCTTTGAGTCCCTCAGTCAGATAGTTCGCATTGTGGATCCGGCGCCGGTTGAGCTCATCAAGTTTGTGGAGTTGAATCACACCCACCGCGGCCTGGATGTCAGTCATGCGGAAGTTGTAACCAGCATCATCGAAATCCTGCCACCAGAATCGCTTGCCCATGGGAAACTTGGTTTCATCGATCTGGCAATACTTGGTGCTCTTTCCATACACCCTTGCGCAGTGGGAACGGTATAATGCAACTCGCTCGTACAGGTGGGGATCATTGGTGACAATCATTCCTCCCTCCCCAAGGGTCGACATGTTCTTCTGTTCGTGAAAGCTGAAACAACCGGTGGCCCCCATGCTTCCGGCTTTATGTCCCTTGTACTCCCCGCCTACCGCATGACAGGCATCCTCCACCACCACGAATCCATGCTTCCTTCCCAGTTCCAGAATGGTATCCATCTCGCAACACTGGCCGTAAAGGTGGACCGGTAGGCCCGCACGGGGGTTGGGTGTGATCTTTTGAGCCAAATGCTTGGGATCGAGGTTGTAGGTCAATGGATCGATATCGGCAAAGTCGACTTCGGCCCCTAGGGTGGAGGCCACGGCGGCGGTGGCGATCCAGGTCAAGGGAGTAGTCAGGACACGATCTCCTGGTTTGATGTCAAGCGCGGCCAAGGACAGAAAAAGCGCCGCGGTGCCGTTACTGACCGCACGGGCATATTGGCATCCCACATATGCCGCGAAGTCCTTTTCGAATTGGATACAGGCCTCACCACTGGTGGGCGCGCCCTTGCGGATGACCGAAAGGATGGCCTCTTCCTCCTCGGGGCCATATTCGCTTCCGAATTTGATCTCCAGGTCAAATTGAATAGTTGGCATGTCTGTGGGATTCCTTGTAGCTGAATGGTTTTTATAAAGGGTGAGAGTGATAGGTTGTTGTGGTACCCCGCTCCTCACACTCCCCCTTTATCATGCGTGAGTGCATGATAAAGGGGGAGGGGGATCATATATTCCCTCCTCATGCCTAGACGGGTGGCCAGTATCTCCTCGGCCACAAGGTCATCATAGGCCCGCTTGAGTGTGATCCCGCTGAGGCGGAGTTCGGTGCCCAGCCCCCGGAACAATGACGCTGGGTTATCCTTGGAAAGATCTCCACGCGGGATGGCATGACGGATCCCCTGCTTGACCTGCTCATAGAGCGGTGCGGGGCCGGTTATCGAAACCGAAATCAGAAGATGGGTAGGAATAGTCTTCTATCGTCTATACAGACAATAGATGCACTTGGAAATCAATCTCCATTTCTTGACTCATTACGCGATATTGCTAAGGTACGTGGACGGTGAAGGAAGTCATTTATACCACCGAAAACAGCCCGTTGAAGATTGAGAAAACGTGGTTCCACCATAACCTCCTTTTTCCAACGGTCTGATTATTATCCAACCTCCGGAGGTTTCCCATGTTCAAGGTTGCCGTCCTGCCTGGCGATGGAACAGGCCCTGAGGTCGTCCGCGAGGCTCTTAAGGTCCTCAAGGCGGTCTCCAAGCTCGAGAACATCGAATACACCACCAGCCAATTCGATTACGGCGGGGATCGTTACCTGATGACAGGGGAGATCATCAACGATGAGCAGATCAATGAGTTGCGTGAGTATGATGCCATTCTACTGGGGGCAGTCGGCCATCCGAATGTAAAGCCAGGAATCCTCGAAAAGGGGCTGTTGCTACGTCTACGGTTCGCCCTCGATCAATACATCAACCTACGCCCAGTTTACCTCTATCCTGGCGTGGATTGCCCGCTCAAGGACAAGGGTCCCAAGGACATCGCTTTTGACGTGATCCGCGAGAACACCGAGGACCTGTATTGCGGTAACGGCGGAATTATGCGCAAAGGCACCCCGCAGGAGGTATCCACCCAGGAGATGATCGCCACCCGTTTCGGAGCGGAGCGCTGCCTACGCTATGCCTTTGAGTACTGCCGCCGCAAGAAGCAAGCGGGAGAGGGTAAGGGGCTGCTCACTCTGGTTCACAAAACGAATGTGCTCACCTTCTGCGCGGACACCTGGTTCCGTGCCTTTAATGAAATCGGCGAAAAGGACTATCCGGACATCCAGCGCGATTATAACCATGTGGATGCTTGCTGCATGTGGTTTGTGAAGAACCCGGAGTTCTATGACACGATTGTAGTGCCGAACATGTTCGGAGACATCATCACCGACCTGGGCGCGATCATTCAGGGCGGCATGGGCATCGCCGCTGGTGGCAACATCAATCCCGACAAGGGTGGAGTGAGCATGTACGAGCCAATCGGCGGCTCCGCTCCGAAGTATACCGGCATGGATGTCATCAATCCCCTCGCGGCGGTCGGTGCATTAGGGATGCTGCTGCAGAACTCGGGTTACAAGAAGGCGGGCGACCGTGTGATCGAGGCGATCAAGAAGACCACACCGAAGATGAAGAGCATGGCCGCTGGGAAAATGGGATATTCCACCACCCAGGTCGGCGATCTGGTGTGCGAAGCATTGTAAGAAGATAACCCATGGGGCGCGGGCAGCCGCGTCCCGCTGGAGTTCCGAAGTCATGAAGGAGAAATTGCGTTTCTGGGGAGGAGCGAGGATTGGGTGGGTATGTATGAACTGGCCCTTCTCGGTTCTCACAGTCACGAAAGACTCCCTCAAGGTGAGCAACCTGACCTTCAAACCCGATGAAATCATCTCTC
>CAZORO010000505.1:0-4245 GCA_964581845.1 uncultured bacterium | reverse complement strand
ATGGGTCAGGCGGTCCAACAAGGCGCCCGTCAGGTGTTCACTGCCCAGGACTTCAGGCTAGGATTCAAAGGGCAGATTGGTGGTCACAATCAAGCTGGTGCGTTCGTAAGCCCGGCTGACCACCTCAAAGAGCAGCTCTGCTCCGGCCATGGAAAAAGGCACGTACCCGAGTTCATCCAGGATCACAAGATCCAGCCGTTCCAACTGCTTGTGGAAGCGCTTGAGGGTGTGCTCCTCACGGCATTCCAGCAACTGTGTGACCAGACTTGTCACAGTGAAGAAGCGTACTTTTTTTCCCTGACTACAGGCCGAAAATCCAAGCGCGGTCCCGAGATGCGTTTTGCCCGTACAGGTTTGCCCTGCCAGGATGAGGTTCTCTCCGCGCTCGACGAAATGGCAGAGAGCCAGGTCAGCGATGAGGGATTTGGAGACTTGAGGGGCGGCGGAGAAATCGAAGCGGGCCAGGGTTTTGGAGGGATCGAGGCCGGCTTCGCGGGTGCGTCGAGACAGGCGGTACTGGAGACGGCGCTCGATTTCGTCATCCAGCAGGAGGGCCAGAAATTCAGTCGGGGAGAGAGATTGTTCCTGAGCAAGCTGGGTGCGTTGAGGCAGGGTCGCCAGGATGCCGGAGAGTTTAAGTTCACGGAGTTTGGGGAGGAGCGGATGGGTTAGCATGGGGCTGCCTCCGGGGTAAAGAATTCAGCCGCTGAGCGAGCGAAGCGGCAGGAGGTGGCCGGTGGTGAGTAGTTGGGCCCGGAGTCGAGAGGGAGATCCTCGAGTCCGGCCTTGAGGATGCCTTTGATGCGGTGGTAAGAGGGATCGTCGAAATGGAGGGCACGCAGACAAGCCTGTTCGAGGCGGTTGTGTCCATAGAGGATCGTCAGCCGCGGGAGGGTGTGGACAGCGGGCAGGTGATCCTGGACTCGGTCGGAAAGGAGTTGCTGGACCACCTGGGCGCAGGCATTCCCGATCTGGGCGGCTTTCTGGAGGCATCGTTCGGGAGGATTTTCCAGGTAGGCGCGCTTGCTTTCGGGATAGTGCTCCAAGCGGGTCTGACGCTCCCCGGGATGTTGGGCCACGGGATGAGTGGTGACCAGTTCGGTGGCCTGGTAGATCTCGACGATACGGCGGCCGACATAGACCTCGACCTGTTGGCTGACCAGACGTGAGGGGACGGAGGAATAGCTGCCGCTAAAGCCATGGTCGTCCCGCAGGCGGCGCCAGATGGTGACACCCTCAACTCCGGCTTCGTGGAGTTGGACAACCACCCCAGCCAGAACAAATGGTGTGTTATGCTTTCAGAGGAGGGCTGTACTGAAGTAACGTTCAGCCCGATCCGGTAATACTGTGGCGATGTTGCCCTCAACCTTTGACCGAAGCTGTCGCGCAGCCCAAACATTAGCGCCTGATGAAATCCCGACCAGGAGGCCCACATCACGCCCAAGCTGCCGCGTTGTCTTAATCGCGTCTTCATCCGTGACTTCGACAACCTCATCCACCATCGAGACATCCAGAATTTCCGGGACGAATCCGTCGCCAATTCCTTGAATCTGGTGAAGCCCTGGTTCATGACCGAGAATGGCTGAGACATCCTTCGGTTCAACGGCAACAATCTTGGTGTCCGGTTTGTGCTCACGAAGGAAACGGCCAACCCCTTGAAGTGTCCCTCCACTCCCCACACCTGCTACGAAACAGGCAATATCTCCGGTCATCTGCCGCCACAATTCGTGCGCCGTCTCTTCGTAATGAACCCTAGGGTTGTCGGGGTTCTCAAACTGCTGTGGAACAAAAATACGGGGATCCTCCGCTGCCATTTGCCGGACGTGATTCACCGCACCTTTGATTCCATCCTCAGTAGGCGTAAGAATCAGTTCGGCGCCAAGGGCTTTGATGAGTTTCTTTCTCTCCACACTCATATTCTCAGGCATTACGATCTTCACCCTGTAACCTTTCAGTCGACCTACTAGAGCAATACCGATGCCCGTGTTCCCCGAAGTTGGCTCGACAATGCAGGATGCACGCGTTAGACGACCATCTCGTTCCGCGCCCTCGAGCATAGCCAGGGCGACGCGATCCTTGATGCTTCCACCAGGATTGAGGAACTCCGCTTTCGCAAAGATGCGCTCGCCTTTCAATGCAATCAACGGAGTATTCCCGATCAGGTCCAAGATATTGTCCGTAAGCATGCTACCTCCAAAAACAAGAAGAAACCGCCTATTTTGGTCTCTTACATACCATCCCGTAATTCTTTTGAATAGAGGATCTTCAATGCGTGTGTGCCGCATGTACAAAGGAACTCCTCAGTGGTGAGCTTGGCCGGGACCGTTTGTAGCCTTTGCAATCTGCGCATCTTCGAGCCGCTTGAGGAGTTTTGCCGCCTTGAAAGGCGGGGACATCTCGACGATGACTTTATCGGGCGTTAGCCGTATCAGATCAGAAAGACCGCGCTGTTTGATCGGTTCCTGAGGATTGAGGTTTGAGGGCGGCCCTCGGAGACCTCTTACCTCACCGCTGAAGGCCCGAATTACCGAGTCCTGGTACAACTCCCCGTGAACAGCGCAATCCGCTCTTCGCGTTCCTTATCCAGGAACGGCTCGCAAAGGTGATTGGGCGTCTCCGGCCCCTCGCCAAAAAGACCCAACCCCATGAACTCTCCCGGCACATCCAGGTTGTGCGCTTTCTTGATGGCCTCCGGTTCCCATCGCCCGAAGTAGCCCTCCTCGATGCGAAGGAAGATGTACGCCAGCATCTTGCCGGCCTGCGCCGTGCGCGGGCGGTAGTACTTCTCGATCACCTCTTCCAGAACCTGGTGCGGATCGCGAGTAACGCCTTGCAGGATACATCCGGCCAGGGCGCTGTTCACCTCGACCGCCGGATTCGACCTTGCCTTTATGACGCGGCGTGCGGGGACGGTTGGGGCAGATCAGGAATCCAAAGTGCTGAGCCAGACGGCGGTAAGGCTCACCCAGAACGGGATCCTGAAGATCAGTTTTGAGGACTGCGGCTTTCAAGTTATCGAGGACTACGCGCTCGACAACCCCACCGAAGAACTGGAAGGCATGTTCACGACAGCTGAGCCAGGTGGGAATCTTCTGGTCGAAGACGAACTCGACATACTGATGGCGGGACCAGGAGAGGGTCATGACGAACATCCAGGTTTTTCTTGGACGGCCTGCCAGTGGGTCCCACTGCAGACCGGCGTAGCCGAAGTCGACCTGGGCTTCCTGTCCAGGAGGTGTCTCGATCCGGCAGAAAGCCTCCGGCTGTTTGGGTACCAACCGTTGGATGAAACGCCGCACGGAGGAATAGCTGCCGTTAAAGCCATGGTCGTCCCGCAGACGGCGCCAGATGGTGACACCTTCGACCCCGGCCTGGTGGAGTTGGACGACCACCCCGGCCAAGGGCTCCAGGGAACTGAGCATGTGCCGTGGGCGGGGAGGCGGACCGGTCAAGGCTCCCAACTCCTGCCCCTCGGGCAGAGGCCGGGCCGGGTCCAACAGCCCTTTTCCCCCGGCCAGGGTTAGATACTTGCGGACAGTGTTACGGGACAAGTGCCGAGCGCGTGCGATTTTTTGCTGGGATTCCCCTTTACGCAAGCGTAAAGGATCTCACGCCGTTTGTTCATGTGGATTGGCTCCATTTCTCCCCCAAAGTCAGAAAAGTTGGAGGGATGGTAGATGCTGGCTACCCGGGCTCAAACCAGTTGATCGCGAGTTGCTCACATCGGCCGATCCTGGGTGGCTCAATCCGGCCGACTATGTGTGGCTCAGATTAGGGCGGTAAGTAAGATAAAATATTTCCTATCATAAAAGTCATCCAAACACATTGCAAAAGATCTCAACTGCTGCCCTCCCATCAAACGGGTGGAATCTTGTTGAGGAATGATTACAATGGATTTTCCTAGGGCCCATTCGCCATGTATAAGTAACCTGACCGGAGTGGGAGGGATTGCCATGCCTCTCAAGCCGCCTATGTATATTAATATTGTGGCCTGGTATTCCCTGGGAGGGGCTGTCCTCGCACCGGTGCAGTTCACCCTCCCCTTCGCCAGCCTTGTCCGAAGTGCTTTGATGCTACTACAATCACCCGGACCCGATTCAGTGCAGAAGTTTGACAGTGCGCGAAGTGGCAAGACCTCATATGTTTCCAGTAACCTACTTCTACAGTGGGCTGCGCACTGCTCAATATATCGGATGTTCCCTTCCAGGCCCCCTGTTTCAGAAGGTCCTAAGCGCAACAGAATCA
>CAZORO010000504.1:0-4277 GCA_964581845.1 uncultured bacterium | reverse complement strand
CTTGAAACTCGTCTCGAGATTGTTGCCAAAGTAGCGGATGCACTGCAAGATGCCCATGACGCTGGGATCATCCATCGAGATATCAAGCCCTCCAATATCCTGATAGTGGGTACTCCGGAAGACCCCAGGAGTTTACAGGTAAAGCTGGGGGACTTTGGGATTGGTCACATGGATGCTCCCAGATCTCTCATCGCAACACCTCTGGGTGGTTTTACAGAAACCTTTGCACCGACGGAGATGGCCTCTCATTCAGGTACACGTCTCTATATGGCACCTGAGCTCCTCGTGGGTAAGTCGACCTCGATCCGCTCGGATATCTATTCTCTCGGTGTGGTCCTGTACCAACTGATCGTGGGAGACCTGCATCGTCCCTTGACAGCCGACTGGAGAATGGATGTACAGGACCCGCTTCTCCGTGATGATCTGGAGCATTGCTTGGCCGGAGATCCATTTAAAAGGTTCTCAAGCGCCTCTGAGTTATCCTGTAATTTGAGAGACCTGGAGTCACGAAGAGAGAGGCGGGTCGCCGAAGAATATTCTCTTCGAAAGGAACGAGCTCGTAAGCACTTCCTTACTCTCTTTTCTGTCACAACCTGTGTTGTTTTCTTGGTGGTGATTTTCATGGGAATTGGCCTGTTCCAAGTGATCAATGCCAAACGGCAATCGGATGAGGAGTTGTATGTCTCCACCATCAAGTTGGCTGAACAGGCCATCAATAACTATCAATTCAAGCAGGCATGTGACCTTCTGATGAGGGCCCCCGAACCTTACCGGAATTGGGAGTGGGGCCATCTCCTGTTCCTCTGCAATCAGGACCTGATGACCTTGAGGGGGCACGAGGGAGAAGTGAGGGCTGTTGCCTATGGTCCCCAAGGCGATTGGCTCGCAACCGGAGCTACCGACGGTACGATAAGGATCTGGGATCCTCGGTCAGGAACCGAGCTTCACTGTCTGCAGGGAGCCCACGAAGGAGTAAATGCCTTGGCTTTCTCACCGGAGGGTGGGATTCTCGCCGCTGGATGCCAGGAACGGGTGGTAGAGTTGTGGGACACTTCACACTGGCAGCTTCTCCGTGTTTTGGAAGGATACGAGGATCAAGTCACCAGTGTCGTTTTTAATTCTCAAGGCGACTGTCTAGCGGCGGGGAGCCTGGACTCAAGCGTAAAGGTCTTTCAGATAGATACAGGGTCAATCCGATTAAATATTTCTCAAAAGGGGGATCCCGTAAACTGCGTCACGTTCACTCCTGATGGCCGCTACCTCGCCACCGGCGGTGGAACTTTCAATCCCTGCGATTGCTCTGCCCGTGTATGGGATACAGAAACCGGAAATCTGATTCAACGGTTACAGAATGAAACAGGGGTTTTCGCTGTTGCCTTCAGCCCGGATGGGAAAGATCTTGCCTTAGCGGGAATGGATGAGGTGGTCCAAATCTGGGATTGGGGGAATGGCAGTCTTGAGCAGGCGCTCAGCGGATTTTCCCGGATGATTCGATCGGTGTGCTTCTCCCCGGATGGAAAACTGCTCGCGGCCTGTTCCCTGGAAGGGATCACACGGCTTTGGAACACTGACAATTGGCAGGAGGAGACGGTCCTCGCAGGGCACACTGGTGGTCTTTATGGGATCGCCTTCAGCCCTGATGGACATTTTCTTGCGAGTGCTGGAGCGGACAAGACTTGCCGCCTGTGGTTCATCGATCCTGAGACTCCGAATCCACATGTCTTTCGCCACAGTAGCGAGGTCCGTGTTGCCTCAATCAGTCCTGATGGGAAGAATCTTGCCAGCTGTGGCATTTTTGATCCGTTGCTTCCAATGCGGGATATCTTAACAGGCCAAATCCTTCAGGAGCTTGATGGTTACACGAAAGAGCTCTGGTGCGGAACCTTCAGTCCAGATGGAAAATGGTTTGCGGCTGGGGGCACAGATAAAATGGTTTACGTTTGGGATACCCATTCAAGAAACCTTGTCCAGACATTGAGTGGACCTTTGTCGGGTATAAGAGCGGTTCACTTCTCAAAGGATTCCAAGTGGCTCGCATGTGGGGAGACGAATGGTCTGGTTCGGGTGTGGAAGACCGCCGACTGGAGTGAGATCTCATGCTGGATGGGAGCGAAGGAAGAACTTACAAACCTGAAGTGGTCTCCCGATGGGAGCACACTGGCGGTAAGTCAGCTCGCTCCGGAGATACTCCTGTGGGATCCTTTTCTAAAACAGTTGAAAGTGACCTTGTCTGGTCATACGAACTTCGTGCGGACTGCCCTTTTCAGCCCCGATGGGAACTACCTGGCCACAGCCAGTAATGATTACACCTCGATCCTCTGGGATTGGAGAAATGGGAAGCGGCTTGTGGATTTCCAAGGGCACACAGTCTTTGTCCTTGATCTGGAATTCTCACCAGATGGAAGACGCCTTTTCACCGCGTCCGAAGATACCACCTGTAAAGTCTGGGAGACAAAAACAGGGCGGGATCTCATTACTCTTCGGGGACACTCACGACAGGCTCAAAGACTGTCCTACTGTCCACAAGAAAAGGTGCTGATCAGTGGAGGCATGGATTCGACATTACGGTCTTGGCAGGCCTTCCCCTGGCTTGAATCTGATTATCCCTTAGCAGAGAAAGAATCATTCCAAGATCGTCTCGAGTCTTTCAAACGGGATTATTGGAGCAAAAGATACGACTGGGTGGACAGCTTGAACGTCGCAGGTCAACCTTCCTCTGACAAGAATGTGGTCGCCGGGAATGATTGCATGATCCTGTTAGACAAAGTTTTGGAGCAGGCAATCCGCGAGCACCTCAACAAACCCTCGAGATCGTTAACCCAAGGAGACCTCAGGAAAGTCCGTTACCTTTCTCTGGGGGGTCAAAAACTCGATCTGGAGGGGCTTCAATACTGCTCAAGTCTTTACAGCCTGGTGGTTTCAGCACCCGAGGTGATCCACGCGACACGAATCAAGGATCTGAAGTCACTCAGGTGGCTTTCTATACGTTATCCTGTTCTGGCCGACCTCAGTTTCCTGGAGGGCTTCCCCCACTTGATATCCCTGGAGTTGATCCGATATAACGGTATCGACCTGCAGCAAATTGGAGTCCTTAAGTCTTTGGTCCATCTTGCATTAGTCGGCTGCCAGTTGAGTGATATTAGCCCACTCTCAAACCTCACTGGCTTGAAATTCCTGGATATTAGCGACAATACGATTCAAGATTTCTCACCTTTACAAGGGATGAAAAACCTACGAGGGCTGGAAGCTCATCATAACAAAATCACGGACATTACACCTCTGCGGAATTTGGCCAACCTGGCTTCACTCAACCTTCGATACAATCCCGTCCACAACTGTACTCCATTGAGGAACCTCGAGAATTTATATGCCCTCAATGTGGCTCATTGTTCGGTTGAGAATGTCATTGACCTTGCAAGCCTCTCCAAACTCAGGCAGTTGGATATAGGGGCAAACCGTCTCAAAGATATTAGCCCCCTCTCCAACCTGGTCGAACTCACCTCCCTCAGTTTGAATGGGAATGAGATCTCTGATGTACAAGGATTGGCCACCCTTACAAACTTGCGCACTTTGAACATCTCTGCCTGTCCCGTGGCTGATCTAAGACCATTAAAAAAGCTGAGATACCTGAAAAGCCTGGACCTCGGACATACCAAAATCAACAGCCTTTATTCTTTCCTCGATATGTCAGATCTCCGCTCTCTAAAATTAAATCATACCTCGATTGTTGACCTGTCTCCTCTGCTAGAGATTCCTCTAAGCGGGCATTTGGAGCTTGACATCCGTGGAACTCCCGCCAGCCGTGAGGGTGGAGATCAGATTTCCAGGTTGATGGACAAAGGAATTCACGTCATCTCCAAATGACGAGATCAGGTTTCAGGCCGGATACCAGCTTCCTCAAGCCGTCTTCGAAGGAGTGGTTTGAGCCGCGAGAATCGAACGGTCGCGTGACTGGTTGTAATCCCGATGAGTGTAGCGATCTCTTTGAAGGAAAGTCCCCTGAGCCGCAACAAGACGAGACTACTATCTGTTGTGCTCATACTCTCTTTTTTAATCAACTCATTGATGTCCTTGAGCAAAAACTCGACAACTTGAACCCGGTAGAGACGTTCCGTTGCTGTAAATGTGGCTGTCATGAGATTCAGAATTGATTCCTCCAAAGCTTCGGATTCCCGTAAAGACTCCGTCCTTCTTAAAGTGAATCGATAGAAGGTTGATCGGCAAAAATCAGAGACCGTGTGTGTGATGATTATAGAAAGAAATCCACGCAACGAACA
>CAZORO010000503.1:0-4290 GCA_964581845.1 uncultured bacterium | reverse complement strand
AGGCTAAAATGCCCCACAGGATCATGTTCAATGTTCGGGTTCCTCCTGGTAGCGAAGGGGTAAACGGCTCGGGACGAGTGTATGGGTGAAAATAACAATTCCGGCGCGTACTGCAAGACCTTTCCTCTGGTGTTCCTTATTGACATGGAAGCGCGCTAACGCTAGGAAAACGTCTGTGTCAACAAGATTGTTTCTCCTGTTGCTTTCCCTCCTGGCACTGGCAGGTTCCTGTTGGTCCGCCACATTGCTGGTAGGGCCTCCGGGAGAAGCTCCCTACTCCAGTATTTCAGCAGCTCTGGCGGTCTCCTCGAAAGGGGACACCATCCTGGTTGCGAATGGAATCTATGCCGTTACCACGGGTGAGACTTTTCCTCTTCAGATGAAGACCGGAGTCTCTCTGATCCGTGCTGTTACCACTGCGCTCCCTGAGATTCATGCCTCCGGCGGAAAACAGGTTCTGGTATTCAACCATGTCTCGAAGGTATTGATTGATGGATTCCGCATTACTGGTGGTCAGACCGAAACCAAAGGCGCGGGACTCTCTTTCTCATCGGCCACAGCTGACATCAGGAACTGTGTCATCACTGGCAATCACGCTGGGGGGAGTGGAGGGGGGCTCTTGTGTACGAGTGTCTCTTCGCCGGTTTTCGAAGACTGCTTGATCGAGAAGAATGCCGGAGACTCCTTTGGAGGCGGCGCCCATTGCGAGTATAGTTCCTCGCCACTCTTCCGGAATTGCACCTTCCTCGGCAACTCAGGTGGGGGTATCTCTTGTCAACAAGGAGCGGCGCCTAAATTCTTGGGGTGCCGGTTTCTTGGAAATCAAGCGGTGGTTGGAGCGGGTGTGTTCAGTTCCAGTGCCTCACCCTATCTCCAGGACTGTGTCATCAGTGGTAATAAAGCGGTCCTTCCCATCATGCCGGTCGCAGGTGGACTCTTCTGTACAGACTCCCAGATAACCCTCAAGCACTGTCTGATCAGCAACAATATCGCGAATGGCGATGGTGGCGGTATGATCGCGGACCTGTCCACCGTATCTCTCGATGGTTGTGCGGTGGTGGGCAACTCCACCGGGGGGAAAGGAGGAGGGCTGCTTCTAACCACTTTCTGCGAGATGTATATGAACAGCTCCATTATCGCGGGGAATACGGCCGGGGAGGGAGGAGCCGTGTTTTCGGCGGCCTCCAGTACTTGTGCCTCGGGTTGCGTGATCCAAGGGAACACCGCCCCAGTGGGGGCCTGGCTTTCCACCGGAGATCTCTTGTCCGAGGACCGTTTCAGCCATGTAACCCTATCAAACTCCATTATCAGGAATGGGACCTCCAGTCTGCGTAACGATGATCAGTCGATTATCACTGTCCGCCATTGTGATGTAGAGGGAGGTTTCTCCGGAAAGGGAAACCAAGATACCGATCCGCTTTTCATCTCTGGGACAACCGGAATCTGGAGGGGTGTTTCTTTTCCCTCCTTTGTCCCATTCCAGACAGCTTTAACCGTAGCTCCCGCCTCCAACTGGTTACCCAATCAATTTGCCGATGGTTCCATGTTCCTCAAGCCAGACTCCAGTAAATCCACCCTCTACCCGATTGTTTCGAACACAACCCAGACCATCATGGTCTGGGGAGATGCCTCCGGTGTGGCACATCCCGGCGGAGCATTTGAGATCCTGTGTTTCCGTTTCTCACCAGCGAGTCCCTGCATCGATTCCGGTAGCAATACCCTCCATGGAACTCCTGGGGAACTAATCTGGAACCTTGGAGACTTTAATGGCTTTGTCCGGGTGGTGGATGGAAATGGGGATGGAAAGCCTGTGATCGATATGGGTGCCTTTGAATATGGTGATCCTCCCCTTGTTGGGGATATTGATGGGGATGGTTCCATCGGAGTTCTTGACCTCCTCCAAGTTCATCTTCTGTGGAGGAAAGGCCTTCCACCCTCACCTGTCCCGGGAGACCAGAATGGTGATCTTGTTTTTGACTCACGGGACCTCCTGTGTCTCCTGAGGGACTGGTAACACACTGGCCACTGCCGCAATATTCTTACGGCCTTTCCGCCATAGAGAACCTGGAGGACTCACTAACATGGTCGACACACTTTCCTTCTCCCGCCGCGATTTTGTGAAAAGGACATCGTTGCTTGCGGGCGCATCGGTAGCTCTCCCCTCGATCCTGCCCGCTTCGGCGCGCGGAGCCAATGAACGTATCCGAGTGGCCTCCATTGGAGTCGGCGGTAAGGGTCAGCACGGTATCGGGATGTTCTTGGATGCGGGATTAGCGGACATCGTGGCCGTTTGCGATGTCTATGCCCCCAACCTCAAGAAGGCCATCGTGAAAACCGGGGGGAACACCAAGGGGTACCACGATTTCCGTGAGGTCATCGTGCGAGAGGATATCGATGCGGTTCATATCTCGACCCCGGATCATTGGCACACCATTCCCACCTTGATGGCTCTTGAGGCGGGCAAGGATGTTTATGTGGAGAAACCGCTAACCCTGGTGGTGGCTGAGGGACGCCGGATTGTCGAGGCGGCTCAGAAGTATGGCCGGATTGTCCAGTGTGGAACGCAACAGAGATCAGGTGCCCATTTTCAGAAGGCTGTCGAGCTGGTGGCCAGCGGGGCCATCGGTAAGGTCACCCTTGTCGAGGCCTGGAATTCCGATAACGAAACCCCCTTGGGGATTGGCTCCCCAAACGATGAGCCTCCTCCCAAGACATTGGATTGGGAGTTTTGGCAGGGACCAGCTCCTGAACACCCATTTAACCCAAACCGGTTCCTGAACTTCCGCTGGTTTTGGAATTACTCGGGTGGCAAGGTCACCGACTGGGGAGTCCATCTGATGGACATTGTCCACTGGGCGATGCGTGTGGATGCCCCTCTGTCAGTCTCCGTCACGGGTGGGAAATACTGCATTAAGGACAACCGGGAGACTCCCGACACGATTCATGTCACTTGGGAGTATCCGGGCTTCATCGCCACCTATACCAACCGGGTGTGTAACCTGCACCCCGAATATAATGAAACCTACGGAATCCGTTTCTATGGAACCGAGGGGACACTTTTCGTGAATCGTGGCGGCTGGAAGATTGTGCCTGAGCTGGATGATAAGAAACAACCCCGCATCGCGGCTCAGAGCGGGGGAGGCTCCGAGCAAGACCACCCTCAGACCAAACAATTTCTGGAGTGTGTGAAGTCCCGTCAGAAACCCATCTCCCCACCTGAAGTGACTCACCGGTCCACCACCACTTGCCTGATTGCCAATATCGCGCTCAAGACAGGGATGAAACTTTACTGGGATGCTCAGGCTGAACGCTTCACCAACTCGGATGAGGCCAATGCGCTGCTTGACTATGAGTACCGGGGTGAATGGAAAAGATCATAAGATCATTCTGGATTCCCGCCTTCACGGGAATGAAAGTCCTCCATTGAAATTTCCCGTTTCGTCATTCCCGCAAAGGCGGGAATCCATGTCTATTTTACTTTTTATCTCTGCAGACAGCCAAGCTGCCTGCTCTTCTCATATCCCGCTATTCACGCCAAGATAAGGTCTACAGCCATGAACCAGAATAGACATTCACATTTACGCGCGAAGGAGTCAGCGGAAAAACTCCGGCACCTGCTGAATGAACGCATTCTTTTCCTGGATGGAGCAATGGGCACACAAATCCATGCCCTGCATCCCACCGAGGAGGATTGGGGAGGAGCGCGCTTCGAGAACTGCAGCGAACACCTCCTGGTGACCCACCCTGAATGGATTTACGAAATCCACCGGCATTACCTTGAGGCCGGCGCTGATATGGTTGAGACCAACAGTTTTGGCTCGATGCCCCTTGTGCTTGCGGAATTCGGGATTGCTGACCAGGCCTATGCCATCAGCCGCAAAGCAGCCGAGGCCGCAAGAGCAGCGGTTGATGAGTACTCCACGCGAGACTGGCCGCGCTTTGTGGCCGGTTCCATGGGACCGACCACGAAGACTCTCTCGGTGACCGGCGGTGTCACCTTTGATGAAATGGTGGATTCCTACGGGATTCAGGCCAAAGGGCTTCTGGAGGGTGGTGTGGACACCCTGCTCATCGAGACAGCCCTGGACACTCTCAATCTGAAGGCCGCCATCATCGGTAGCCGCCGGGCGATGCACGAGACGGGCATCGAGGTGCCTCTGATGGTCTCCGCCACCATTGAGTCATTGGGAACCATGCTGGCTGGCCAAGGGGTTGAAGCTCTGCTGGCCTCACTGGATCATGCCAAGCTCCTCTCGATTGGTTTGAATTGCGCTACCGGTCCAGCCTTCA
>CAZORO010000502.1:3783-4318 GCA_964581845.1 uncultured bacterium | reverse complement strand
CGGACAGCAATCTCCCTATGCGCCGCTGGGATCCCTGGTAACCCACTTCGATTTGAACTTTCACCTCAATAATTCAAGCCTCCGTTCGCTCCCCGGCAATCGTGTTCAAGCATCGGGAATGGTCCGGCTTCCAGATGGCCGTATCGCGTTGCTGATGTTGAATCCCGACCAGAATACAGAGGAGCCACGGGATGCCATCTACATTTTTGACATCGATCTTGCTCAAGCGCCGGTCTGGTCTGTCTCCGAGGGTCCCATCATACCGGTTTATACCTCCAACCCAGATGTTTCCTTTTTTGGAGGAATCTCGCTTTTCCATTCAAACAGTCTCGCGATACTGGGTTCCTGGCGTGAACCTATCGGGGACGGATATACACAAACACACCAATACATTTTTACCAGAACGCTCACCGGCGAGCTTGTTCAATTATTAACCGAGTTGCCAGTCTCCTGGCCGTATGGAGATCTCGGATATCTCCCATCCGATGGGAAGGATCCAGAGGGATTCGTCCTCGATCCCAATGGAGCGCCGGGC
>CAZORO010000502.1:0-3773 GCA_964581845.1 uncultured bacterium | reverse complement strand
TTTGGATCACACATTTGAATGGAAGCATCTTCCGTGAGATTACCTTTCCTTCCATCCATCTGGCGGGTGAAGCCAGCCACCATATTGCTGTACAGGATGACGGAAGCATTCTGGCTCTTGGTCTCATGGAAGGCGTCCAGACCTTTTCCTGGGACCGGGTGGTATGTGTCCGGTTTGACCGCTATGGTGAATATAAAGGGATGTTCAATCTGGGCGGAGCATTGCCCACCGATCCATTCCTCCCCATGGCCTGGCTGGGAGCGATGGCTCAACTCCCCAATGGAGACATCTTGGTTGGGACTCGCTTCTCCGATTACCTGATCGATAATGGAGACACAAATGGACGGACTTACCGGTACTTTGTTATCAGGCCGCCTACAGCCTTTGCCTCCCCTTCGATCTCAACCGATCCGGATGAACTTGCCTTTCCCTTGCAATGGGAGCCCCAGTCGGCCACTCGTACCTTCACCATCAAGAACAATGGCGGAGCATTGTTAGCCATCAGTAACATTGCAATCCAGGGAAAAGGGATAAAGGCTTTTCATATTGAAGGCCCCACCCACATGAATCTTCCGCCCAGTTATGGCCTATCCTCCACTCCAGGATCATCCGTGAAAGTCACTATCCGTTTCGGACCCACAAGTTACGGACTGCATGAAGCTGAGGTAATCATCTCAAGCAATGATCCCCTCGAACCAGAAGCCATCGTATCCCTCAGTGGATTATCGGTTCCCGCAACATTCGCAGACCATGTCGTCCTTACTCCATCAGCGATCGATGCCCAGGCCACTGGTATTGGCGGAGTTACTTTCGGAAACGATCCAGGAACCTTTCTATTGATTCTTCATAAAGGGGAGTCCGCAAGTCAAATTGTATCGATTCCCGCTAACCGGAATAACAAGGAGAAGATAACTGGATTCGATGTAAGTTCTCCTCAAGTCATAGCAAACCTTGGGCATTCGGGTGGACCTCTCTTGCAAGGTTCGGATGGCATTTTGTGGTATGGTGAGGGGAACACCCAAGACAAGAGGATCATTCAACGGAAGCTAGATGGCGCCATTTTCGAGCAGACAATTCCCTTCGCGGCCAGTCCCGGAGGGCCACGTGATTACGACTTCGGTCCCAATCAAAGCTCCCTTATCATGGCGAAGCGGAATACGAGCTACCTCTATGTTGCCAGCCTTACCAAGAAAACAGACCAGTTCTCGCAGATCGGAACATGGCAAACACATTCCTATCGTGGAGCGGCACCACAAGCGCTGGCCTTTTGGCCGGATCCGGCGGGTCCTGGAGACCTCATGTTGCATACAACAAATTTAGTTTTGTTGGATGGTTCCGGATCTTCCTTTTGGAATACTCCTTTCCACGCCACCGGTAAATCACGAGTTATCGCCACAGATGTCGAGGTCTCTTTCCTCTGCCGCGATCCTGTTAAGGGGGATTTGTTGTATTCGGATTCCAGTGGACAGGTTCACTTGATGGAGGGACTTGAAGATTACCCAGATTTTTCGCCAGCTGCCGATTTCAATAACGATGACTGTGTAGATGCCAATGATCTCATTCGAGCGCTCGCGGGCAAAGCCTCACCCGATTTGAGTGGTGACACAAAATGGAGTCACCAGGACTGGTGGGTTCTCGGTTCCCATTGGCAGTGGAGACCTTGAAATATGGGGGGGTGATGCATCTGCAACTTTTCCCCCTAGGTGTTTCAAGTGATATCAGCCCCGAAGAATATCATGGCTTACGGAATCTGAATTGGTTTCGTATAAGAGAAAGCATTCTGAGCATGGTAAAGTGTGGTCAACTCATTGAAGGCATCTTTCAATACCGGCCCTTCCATTTTGTTCCCATTGGCCACAAGCTGGCTGTCAATCAAACCACGCAAATACAGAATCCGCCACCGCCAACTATTCCTGGCCCACAATGGCAGTTCACCATCCACTTTCTTGAGTAGGTTAAAGGCTTCCACCGACTTGGGGCCACGCTCAATCCAGGCTTCCTCCAAGAGATGAATCGCAGCCAGGACATCCTCCACTACATTGGGAGAGAATTCATACGCGATATATTCCCTCAAAGTCTCCTCGGCGGGAGTGTTTCCCTTCCAATAGAACTGGAAGCATATGGTCTTGTTCATGTCCTCATAAATCCCCTCGGAGTAGGGCATCCCCCCAGAGACCTTGCCATTGGTCTGCTTCCAGAGCCGTTCATAGCGTCCGGGTAGGGGATTGGCGCCAAAGGTTCCCCAGGGATTCCGGCCCCACATACTGATCTCGGGGAAGTTGTAGAGCGGGAGTCCCGCAGGAACTCCATGATCGAGGGGATAACGGGGAAAATCCTCATGGTCATCACACATGATGGCATCGAGCCAGGCGTGGTCTTTCTCCAGCAATGCAGCCAGCCCCTCCCACTCCCCCGCTGGCGGTTTGTCGTAGACCCAGGTCGAGAGGATGACCTTGAGGTCCGGATAGATACGGCGTTCCAGCTCAACCATACTCTTCGACAGTTCCGGATAGGTCTTCGCGCCCCAGGGATGACAGGCATCGCACCCACAACCCCCCTCGTCATAAGGCCAGCAAAGACAATAATCCAACCCAATATCTTTGAACTCGGCGAAGAGTTTTACATAAAGATCCAGCAGGTAGTCCTTCCCACCCGGTTTGGAGGGACAACAGTTGAATCCGAGGTTCCCTTTACGCCCCAAGGGATCCCGGTTGGGAGTGGCCAAGATCTCGGCGGGCGCGGTTTTGAAACCTTGGTTCGGGCATTGCCCCAGAGCGGTCTTAAGTCCGATCTCTTTAGCGGCACGATACAATTGATGTAGATGGTCCAGGTGTTTTCGCAATGCGGGATCATCAAATCCCGTGAAATCGAAAACGGGAACACAGGCAAGAACGGCATTGGCTCCCCACAGGGTTAAGTCCTCCAGATACCGGCTCACCTCTTCAACCGGCGCTGCTTGATAGAAATTGTTAAAGTGGGTGGCCGCATAGATGGCCCGGAAGGAACCCTCGGGAGCCGACTTGCCGCGCCAAGCGCTGGTAACGAAATCGCTTTGGTGATAACGCGATGTACGCAGGAACTTTCCCAGACCATAGAGGATGGAATGCTCATCCGCTCCCACAATGCGGACACCCCCACCGGGAGCATCCTGGATCGAATAGCCTTCTGGCGGAAGCGTGGAACCGGTGGCCAATTCCAATCTGAAGGTGGCATCACCGGTGAGTTTAACTTGAATCCCGGATCTGGAGGTTATATGGCGGATAGCGATCGCCGCGATCTTTTCCATGATCTGGCTGTGTGGATCGGGAAGGACAATCCGGATGGAGGTGACTGGAACTGTGGTGGCACTGCAAATAACAGCTGGGATGAGAAGGGTTGCGATCATTGGAATCAGCCTCCATTGCGAAGACATTGAAGTGAAAAACAATCCCTTTATCATCCCAGAATCCTTCAAAGGATTCCAGTACTGCCAGCTTTATTGGGAGGGTTGGTGTTAGTAAGAATGGGGGTTCATGCTTGGTTTTGGTAATTAATGGAAAAACTTTGACAGACTTACTGAGAAGAGGAATTCACTTTACCTGTCGACGTTGAAGTATTTTTTGAGCCTCTATATCCCCCAGGCCGGCGGCTTTATGGTACCACATCAATGCCTGCCCCCTGTCGATGGTTCCCATACTACCATCGTCGTACATTTCGCCAAAATGCCTCATGGCCGGTGGATATCCAGCCTCCGCAGCTTTCCGATACCACTCTGCCGCAGTTTTTATGTCTTT
>CAZORO010000501.1:0-4319 GCA_964581845.1 uncultured bacterium | reverse complement strand
GTCCATGACTTGGGAGGAACTCTCCCAGTCAAATCCTACCTTCGATGCGCGCGCCTGCAAGCGTTCCGCCCTCAGCAATGCCGGCAGAGAGGCTGGAATACCATCCAGGATCGAGGAATCCTTACCACGCTCCTCTTTCTTGATGCTCTCCCATTGACGCAGGACCCCCTCGCTGTCAGCCACCTTAGCGTCGCCGAAAACATGGGGATGCCTTTGGATCATCTTAGTGTTGATAGCTTCGATGACATCCTTGATCGAGAAACGATTCTCCTCAGCGGCGATCTCGGCATGGAAGACAACCTGGAGAAGCACATCACCCAACTCCTTTTGGAGTTCCAGATCATCACCCAGCTGGATGGACTCAGCCACCTCGTAGGATTCCTCGATAAGGTATTTGATGAGGGAGGAATGGGTTTGCTCACGATCCCAGGGACAGCCTCCGGGCGCGCGGAGACGGTGCATGATTTCGCAGAGACGTTCAAACAGCTCGCCTGTTTCCGGCATGATTCCACGGACACAACCAAGTAGATTGCCGTGTGCCCGCTTCCCTCCCCCAATTCGCGAGTGTCATTCAATAAGGCCCTGGGTCCCCAGGGATTCGAACCCTGGACCAATCGATGATGAGTCGATTGCTCTAACCGCTGAGCTAGGGACCCTTCGGGCCTGTTGATAACAAAGCTGAGTACCTTCTGTCAACCCTTTTCTGGGTGATCCGATCAGGGTTTTTGAAACACCTCACTGGCTCAAAAAATCGAGCAGGTCTCCGGTCTCAATAATGCCATTCTGGTCATAGTCGATGCCGGCCGGAATACCTTTCCTGGTCAACCAATAGAGCGGAAAAGCATAGAAATCATTGATGTTAGATACACCGTCTCCATTGGCATCACCAGGCACAAAATCATAATGATAAGTCACCGGGATTCTCATGGAGATGGCTCTTGGGGCTCCAGAGGGGCCCATGGACAAAAAGATGCCGTATTCTCCAAGACCATAATCCAGCTGAGCCTCCAGCTCGATCCTCCTTGGGACACCCACGGAGACAGTTCCCAGGGAGTCCTCTTGGATGGTGACCTCATGACCCGTGATCACATGCCCGGTCATGTTAAATGTGTCGGTTGGCGAGGTGACACTGTAACCATAGGCGCGAGCACGATAGAAACCATCCGGAGGAAACACCAAAGCCACTTGCTCGATGGATGTGCTCGAAAGGGACCAGGCTACGACTTCAGTATCATTGAATTCGCCGTCCGGATTGCTCCCATCGGCACCATCCCGGTAGAGATACAGATCGATATCCCTGGCTGTTCCACTCACATCCACCTGAAGCAAACCACAGTCACTAACCTCCCACTGATACCAGTAAGACCAGTCCTGGAGGATCTCGCTGTTCTGATACCACTTCTGAACCTTAGAGGGACCATAGGCCGTGGTCTGGAAGTCATCCAGCTGGATGCTTGATGTGAGAGTCACACCGGCGATCATGGCGGCGGAGGCGGTGACAATCTCCAATGGCGTTGGACTCAGGTTGATTCTGCCGGCTTGGATCGAGAATGGAACCTCAAAACGTCGCCCGCTGAAAAGAATATTATGAACAAAGAGTGCATGAAGCCCATCCACAAGCCTAGCGGTGGAGTAGTCGGAGGTAGTTCCCGTGGTGGTACTGAAGGTCCAATTGGGTCTTCCGGGACTACGCACCCCACCAATCCAATCAAGTGTGTTGGGACCAAATTCAGGAGAATAATAACTGGAATTGGGGTTGGAAAAACTGTCCATGGCTGGCCCAAAGATGAGAGTATCCAGATCCGTCGGCACCACATCTTCCCAAACGGTATGGGTTAACAGGTAATCTCCCGCTTGGGGCTGTTGAGCATCCATGAAGAAGATACGGCCATCTCCAGACTCATAATCCCCCTGCCATGAAAAGTCTCCATGGACTGAATAGTTCTGATAGGGGGTGTTTTCGGTGGAGGCACTCGAAAACGAGATAGAGTTGTTATTGAGACCGGCGGCCACATTCATGGAGACAGGAATCACAGTCCTTTCAATTTTCCCACCCATGCTCGATTTGACAGTACCCTTCCTCAATGCATCGCTCAGGATGATCTTGGCCGAATATGACCCATAAGGCATGTTACCGGGGACAGTAACTGTCGCGGTGACAGACTGATTCGCATCCGCGGGAATCATCAGTGTTTCCTTGTCCAGTTTCAGCCAGGATGATTCGGTTTCCCTGTAAAAGGTTGCACGGATACGTATAGCGGTGGCCAACGGTGTTCCGGTGTTATGTTGGATTCCCACGAAGATTCCATCGTGCATTTTTCCGAGCGGATCCGAAAGGAACACCTTCAATGAAGTTCCGCTTGGGTAACCATAGTTGAATCTTGAATATTCCCCGTAATCGATCTCGGTTGGTTCAACCAACCCTGGGACTGTCCCAATGGTGTCGTCGAATAGCTTTCCATCGCCATCTTGGTCAGTCCAATCATAAACCAAGAGACGGAATCTGTTCTCATAGGGGGGAGTCACAGATTCAGCATTACCCGTAATGAAGTTGGCATCGAAGACCTCGAAGGGGAAAATGGCTTCAAGCACCACAAGAGCGGTATCCTCGGGAATGCCATTCACTCCCGAACCCTGGAGTTGGTAAAGATAGTTTGGGCGCCGGAATTCATAACTCTCCGTGGAGGAGGCTATCGTGTTGATAGTAAACTCTGTCTCCTTGAATGCTTCCAGACTCACTGTACCCACTTCCAGAGTCACAGGGGAGATGCCATGGTTGGAGACCATGAATTGTTGCTGATGAACATCTCCACGTTGAACAAAATGGGCATAGGCATTGAAGGTCTCACCACGGAAGCCACCTGGAATCCATAGTTCCGGTGAGGCGGACACTCCAGCTAGACCCGCGGCAATCTCGACCGCACGTCCCGCATGAACACGCCCGGATCCTTGGCGGAAGACATCGTTTTGGAGATCCACGGCGGAGTTCATGAGGATCCGCCGGGTAACCTCGGCGCTGGGCCATTGGCCATGGATACTCTTGTAAGCCTGATAGATCAGCGCCACCACACCAGCTGCCTCTGGGCAAGCACGGCTGGTGCCACCCCAGGATGCCCATGCACTCCAGCCATCTCCTACTTCATTGAGTGGAAGATCTCCGCTTCCCCAGGCTCCATGCGCCATAACCGACACCCCTTGCCGTCCATCGGCTTGTGGTCCACCACAGCTCCAACTCTGTACATCTCCACCAACGATCTGGTCTATGGAGGTGATCGAATCGAAGGTGTCACAGGTGTCGTAGCTGGTGCATGCTCCCACCCAGATTCCACTGGGAGGAGCGGGTGAACTGACTGTCGCGTATCCAGGCGCGCCATTTCCAGAGGAGTTAAGCCAAGTGGTGTTGGGCGCGTGGAGTAGATGGACCGCCTCGATGAACCGGGATGACCAATCCCAGCCATCATCATCCACCTGGCCGGAGCCATAACTCATGCTGACTATATTGGGCTCATCTCCCGTTTCCTTTTTACCGTCATATCCCAAAGCACAGAACAGTTGGAAATCTGACACATAACCTCCATGGTAGTAGTTGCCAACCGAGATGATTCCCGCATCCGGAGCGGGTCCAACTACCATTCCCGATCCAGCTCCACTGTATGCGGGTTTATAAACAGGCGCGTTTCCATTGATGATTCCTCCCGCCGCCACCGCGGAGGCGCATAGGGTTCCATGATTTCCACCTCTGCCCAGAAAGTCATTGAGCATGAACGCCACAAGCGAGCCTGCAGGCGGTATTTTCTTCTCATATAACCAGTCGTATGCCGGAATTGGATTTACACCATCCGCGATGAAATAGATCATTCCCCCGGAAACATCTGGGTAACCATCAGGTCCTGGCGCATTGGCCCCAGAATTCCAAGTATCTCTGAATGAAATCTCATCCCCACGGAAACAGGGCTTCTCATCAGTAAAATCATGGTCCCCATCCAGATCGACATAGACCGTGTTGTATCCAGCCCCCCGGTTGGCTGTATCGGGATGATCGACCAGCAAGATGGCGGGAGGAATTCCACCCAAGAAATCTGCGAGAGATGCATCTGGATGCACCCCAAAATGGTAGATGCCAGAAACACTCTCAACCTTAAAGGTATAGGTGTAGAAATGAGGAACACCTCCTTCGCCAGTGGCGGGTATCGTGAAATCCGCAGTCGCTGTCGCCCCATGGATTGTGACGGTGGGAGCCGTCGTGGTATCAGCATACCAAGTCCCTTGAGTCCTGTCATTGTAGTAATACTCAGACATTGAGTATCCATCGAAACAGA
>CAZORO010000500.1:0-4338 GCA_964581845.1 uncultured bacterium | reverse complement strand
CAGATGGTCGGCCCGCCAATGAGCTGGGGAGTGACCTCCTTGGTGAGGACACGTGCGATATCCGGGGCGTTCTCCTTGAGTTTATGAAATCCATTCATCAAGAAGGCAAAATCGGAAGGAGCAGGTTGATCAAACCAGTAGATAAAGGCCTTCTCCAGCCATCCCTTTTCACGTAGATGCTCCTGGAGCTGTTGGCAGTAATCGTGGAAAGCAGATTGATACTGGGGAGTGTCCTCCGCGAAGCCCAACAACTCCGGCTCCTGACGCGAACGAGCACGTCCACCTCCCAAACCAGGAATGGGTACCTCGAAGGTGGTGAAATGATAGAAATCCAAGGCCTCCTGCATGGCCTTGTCCCAGGCGCTCCAGTCAATTGCCGGTTTGAGAGTTTCGGGGATGGTTTTCTGACCCTCCCGGATTGCTGGCCAGGATACCTGGAAGGGATCGAGTGGCGCGGGATTGTAAGGATTGATGTGGTGGGCGCTCAGGGTTTCCCAATATTTGTCAAGCACAATGCGTTTCTGGTTTGGATCGGTGATCCCATGATAACGAAAGGCCTCATCCGCTGAGAAACCCATGGAGGCGGTACAGGTCATTTCATCGGGTAGCTCGAAGTCATACACCTCAATCCAAACCGGAACCATTTCATCCAGGTTCTCTCCCTTGAGGTGAAGGGTTCCTTGATACATCCCGCCGGGAACCTCAGTGGGCACCCGGACCCGGATCCAGAGAGGTTGGTTTCGGCCAGATCTCAGAGTGAAGGATTCATGAATGGGAGGAAGGGGATCGGGCCAGAAGCCCTCTGTGGTGGAGGAATCAGATGGTTCGTTGACCGGGACATAACGGACTTTAAGAAGATCTACATTTTCTGGAGCGATGACAGCATCATCAGGTCCTTTCAGTCCGGAAATGGAAACCTGGTTGAGACGGATATCGGTTTTAGGAAAGAGGACCAGTTGGGCCGCCTCGGCTTCATTCCTGGCGGCGCTGAGGCGGATGGCGCTGCCCTTCAATTGTGGGGCGGGATGCGCCTGGCTGACCTTCCACCCGGAGGAGCACCACCACATAACGAGTTGCGGATGGGTACAATGCAAGCCCTCACCAAAGGTGACCAGAGTTCCTCCCGTCATGGCCGCATCGAGTGAAAGAGACTTCGAGGTCAGTGAAGTTCCCGTTTCCGCTGCCCAGGAAATGGTGGCGGCACCCAGCAGGAGGGTGATCAGATAACGGGAAAGAGGTTTCTCCAGTGTCATCAAGCGGTCCTCCTCAGTCTCAAGCCCGGCTTGCAAGGTGAGAGAGGAGACGGAAATAACTCCGCCCCCTCATTGATTGTGATATCTGGCGGGTCATTCCTTCACCGGTGCGCGTTCCGCAGCAGAAGGTAGCACCGGGAATGGCGCATGGGGTTCTGTCTGATACCAAAAGGCGGTTGAGGCGATGTCGTCAGTGAGCTTCTTGTACTTCTGATCCGGGCCCCATCCCAAAGCCTGAATAGTGACCTTGATGTCCTCATCGAAACAAATTGGGTCTTGGATATGCCAACGGTACAGACTCCAGAGTGTGGGGGGTTCATCATTATCTTTGGAAGGCAAGGTTGTTCCCACATACGGTGTTGAATAGGATTCCTCGAACCCAAAGCTGCCACAGAAATAGTCTTCCGTGCCGGTGCCGCAGATGGTGGGAAATTCCTCGTCTCCATCCAGGAAGAACTTCACTTCGCCCTCGCCAAACCAGCCCTTTTCCAATTGTGTCCAGGCCAGGAAGGTTCCCACATAGCGCCCCTTGCCTTTGACACCATCCAGGATCACATAGGGGTTGACCACATCAGTCTTGGCGCGCCGAAATTGGGCATGGAGATAGGCGACATTCTCCGGAATCTCTTTCTCCGCATAGGTGATCTGATAAGCGAGTAATTCGATGTCCTCCTTACCCTCGTTGGTGTAGGTGACCTTGGCATGAGTATGAAAGGGCATAGGCCAATAACAATTAAAGGCGTTTCTTAAATTCACGACGACAGCCGCCGAATTCACCTTCGCAATTTTATCATGGCCGACCGCGAAGAAATCGCAGACTGGAACCTCAATCGAGGGAGTCTCTTCGTTATCCCAATAGAATCGCAGAATATGGGAACGGCTCCAGCTTGCATCCGCCAGCCAGATATGCTGGATAACTCCTGGGCCTTTCACATCCATCAGAACCGCTGTTTCTCCCGCATTGATACGCAGAAAAGGACGGACCTTCCAGCCCTGTCCCAGATCATCGGCGGCACGTCCCGCCGCGGGTGGCTTGGGTTCGAAAGGATCGGGGATAGCCATACCACCCATGCCTTTTTCTCCGGTGGGATTCTCCGCGCTGACAGAACGGGTTCTTTCCTTGCCGAGAAGGGGGAGAGTATCCAGCCCCCCGAAAGAAGAAGAAAATGAGGGAGACTGAGCGAATGACGGGAGCATGAGAAGCGTGGCAAGCAATCCACATTCAATGAAAACGCATAGATTTTCCAGCATGAAATGTCTCCTTCCTTTATCCAGTTTCCCCCTATCCAGGGGGCTTGTTGGGCAAGAGTAAAAAAGCAAAATGTGTTCTCGTGAGTCTCTATCCAAATACTGTTTGTTGACAAACAATGTTTGCCAAGCTGGAGATTCAGTCAACCCGGAGGATGGACTGCTCCTTGGGTTGATAATCGTTTCATTGAGTGGAGGAGTGCTATGGGCGAAGATACTGTCTGGAGTGGAAGTCCATCCCAGCTCACCAATACGGGCAATTTCCTGATCGCGGCTGTTGGTATTGTGGTGGTGGTCATCCTGTCCCTCATGATTTCGTACTTACTAGCCGTGTTTATCCTAGTTCCACTGACGTTCGGGATATGGAAATGGTTGCAGGTCCGTTGCATGAGGTATGAGCTCACCACTGAAAGGATCAGGCTTACACGGGGAGTCTTCACCTTACGCCGGGAGGAATTAGAACTTTACCGTGTCAAGGACAGTTCCATGATTCAGCCCTTCATCCATAGGTTGTTCTCTTTAGGGAACATCATTCTGATGACCTCGGATCGTACTGACCCGGAATTCAGAATCCCAGCCATCAAGGATCCCGATAGCCTTCTGGACCAAATCAGGAAATATGTGGAGATCCGCCGGGACCAGAAACGGGTGAGCGAGGTGGATTTTGAGTAACAGGAAACCCATTTCCAAGTGGGACTTCAAGTACCCACCCGTCGCGGTTACGATAAAGAACACAAAACCTCACTCCCCACCCCCCTCTCCCACGAGGAGAGGGGGGAACACTTCCTTATTCGCTCAAGGGGAGAGGGAGAGCGGGGGGTGAGGTTTGAATACTATTCACCGAGGGAGCTATACCGATGCCGTTGTTGGAGTACACCTGTTTGGATTGTCAAACCACTTTCGAGGTTTTAAGTGGCGTGAGTGAAGAGAGAGAAGATCTTGTCTGCCCTTCGTGTGGAGGCTCCCGGGCCGAGAAGGCGCTGAGTACCTTTTCTGCCAAAGTGGCTTCCTCCGCTGATTCCTGCCCGCTGCCAGCTGGACCCCGTAGCTGTTGTGGCCCGAGCTGCGGCTGTCACCATTGATCGAGGAAATTCTTCCGAAGGAAATGCGAATCGGCGTGTTGAGCGACACTCACGTTCCCGGCGTTTACAGGTCCCTTCCGGACAGTTTATGGAGGTCGCTGGAGGGGTGCGACCAAGTCATCCATGCGGGTGACATTGATGGCTGGTCCACCTATGAGTTGTTAAAAAGCCGGTTTCCCACCATTGCAGTAGTAGGAAATAAGGATAGCTTTCGGGCTTGCGAGGAGGTGCCCGAGAGCCGCATTTTCGAAACAAATGGCCATACCTTCGGAATCACTCATGGGAAAGGCCCCGCCGCGGGACTACCCCAACGGGTGGTTCAACGTTGGACAGGGGGACCAGTTGATCTGCTCATTTTCGGTCACTCCCATGAAGCTGGCATCCATGAGATCAATGGCCAGCGGTTATTGAATCCCGGTTCTGCTACCGATATGCTCGCCGAGCATTGCACCATCGCCCTGATGGAAGTGGGTGAAACCATCGAAATCGTTTTCCGCGAGATCGAAGTCTGAGGCCGTTATGCTCCATGTTGCCAAGAAAACTGTCCGGATTGTCTGTGCCGTCATCCTCATCATCATTGGAGTCTTGGGATCACTCATTCCCATCTTTCAGGGTTGGGTCTTTGTCTTGGCGGGAGCAGCTCTCCTAGGAATCAAGCCGCACCACATCAAGGAGAAATGGCTGAAGTTGAAGGAACGTTGGAGGAGACGGCGCATACCGGCTCCTGAGTCCGATTGATTCCCTCCATGAGCAGT
>CAZORO010000499.1:0-4383 GCA_964581845.1 uncultured bacterium | reverse complement strand
CTCAATGAAAACGATCTGTTTTCATTCTTGCATCCATTGATCTGGTACCAGGAGTATGACAGCAAGAATCCCCGCGGAGGCGCGATCCTCATGCACCGCCGTGAGTTGGCCACGGATATGATCCATGGCACCCAGCGTCAATGGTTCTCCCTGATGACCAGCTGGCACCATGATCCAGAACTCCTTCAGGAATTTGGACGTCAGATCAAACATCGCAACACGCTCCCCTCTTATGATATCACTGGCACCGAGGAGGTGGCCGTGCTGGCCGATGACCGCAGTTTCGCCTGGTATCCACCTGAAACCCGGATGCCGAGTGCCTGGATTCCCTCCCTCCTGAGGTCGATCGCACATACGGGTGCTCCTCTGGGTGTGTGGTTGCTATCCGATATCGGCAAACTTCCCGAACGGATCAAGGTGGTAGTGGTGACTGGTTGCGCAGCCCTCGATCCCAAGGATCTGGCCAAACTCCAGGCCGCGATCCAGGCGGGGGGACGCACCTTCATGTTGGTGGGTCCAGTGGGACTCATCGATCCGGCGAAGGGGGAGTGGGATGTGAAGCGGACTTCCGATCTCGTTGGAGCCGCTCTTCAAATCGAGGAAGGCACCCACACCAGTCAGATATCACTGCCGGATGGAACGATCTTGGGGAACTCCGGGGTGGTTTGTCCACGGCTATTTGTGAAGAGTGGGGCATTGGCCAGCTATGAGGATGGAAAGGGAGCGATGACTTCCCGGTCTCTTTCCGGTGGAGGCTCACTCCTTTGGACAGGTACACCTCCCAGCAACGAAACCTGGCTGCGGACCTGGCTCGATCAAGCGGGAGTTCATCTGTATGCCCCCAAGGGCTTTTTTGTCCATGCCAGCCATGACCTCGTCTCGGTGACCGCACCGAGAGAGGGTAAGGTGAACTTAACGTGGCCCTCGGAGGTGATTGTGAAGGATTTTTTCGATGGCTGGAGCGGCCAGGGACAGAATATGGCTTGCCCCTTCGAGGCCGGGCAGACACGGTTGTTTCAGGTGGAAAAGGCGGGTGGACCAGATTTGAAGAAGTAGATTAGAAACACTATGTCAACATCAATCAGCTCAAGATCGAATGCGGTATGTCTGGAGATCCTCGCTAGAAATTTCTTCAGGGGGAACTAGGCGGTAGTGTTTCTCAGCGGTGATGGCTATCTGGCCATTCGAGTCTTCCATTTCAAAAAGGGCGATCAAATCATTATTTATGAACTGTGCGGCGAGAGGACGGCAGACCAAATCAGGAAATTTGGCCGCGCACATAGAAAGGTCTTGCTCAATCTGAACAACACTCAGCCGATCTTTTCCCCCTTTCGCCTGAACTGGAAGGATGTAGTGTGCGCCTCGCCGGTCAACCCCCACGTAGATCTCATCGGTTTCCACTTGTCCAATGCCGGGTACGGTTGTCCGTAGATGACTCTGTAGGGAGCTGCAGGTGATTCCGGTAATGACATCGACCAAGCGGTTATAACGGAGTTTAGCCAAAAGTGCTTGTTCGTCCGTCAGCGCATACATTTCGATCAATCCAGGTGTTGAATCAGGGACCTTTGTCTCGGCCAATCCAGGATTTGGAGCGATTTCGAATAACACGGTGGCGACGAAACAATACTGAGCTCGTCCAGTGGGCCGGATAATCCAATTCTTCCCTTTGGGTGCAAGAGATGCCACCGATTCAGGCAAACTAGTTCTATACCGGAATGAATAAACCAAGTCTCCAAGATTCTTTGGTAGACGTATGCCAAGAACCTCAGCTGCCTGTACGATATCTTCTCTCTCAAAAGGAACTTGCTCCTTACCGGGCTTGTAATGAGCATGAAAAATGTAATCGATGATTTTGCTGTAACGGTTCTCATCGCTCATGGACTCAATCCTTACCAGTTCTCATACGTGAGGAGCCTGGCCAACGAAGTACGACGACCTCCTCCCGTAGCTGTTCTTTTGTCGCCGTGGCAAGCCTTGTACGGAAAAGGTCAATCCTGATGACTTCATACCCCAATGACTGGGCGATATCCGCTAGGAGTTGGCCAGTACGAATCATGACTCGAAGATAAGATGCCTGATCTCCAACCACGTAAGCAAGGTATGCACCACTCCGGAGAATGTTTCTAAGTTCCGAGAGGTGGCGGGCCATTCCACCGAAATATAGTTTCGTGACACGTGCATACATACGCTCAAAGCCACTCGTCTTTCCCATCTCTATCCTTCTTGTCTCGATCTGATTCGCGATCCGGGAGATCTCCTCATGTTTTTCGACCCAGCGGTCATCACGATCTTCCCTGTAAACATTCCGGGTGTTTGACCGGACAAGCGTTCGCTTAAGGGCCTGGAGATCAGCTTTATTCTTGAGGAATCCAAGCATTACCGACTCAAGACGGGTTGTCCGGGTGTAATCCTTCTCATTGGGATAAGGTGGAGAGGTAATGACTGCATCAATAGAGTTAGGAGGAAACAACCCCGCGAGGTCACGTGCATCCGCTTGATGGATTGTGGCAGGAATCTCCTTGAGTTTGTTCATCTCCCGAAGATCCACCACCATTTGCTTGATTTCCGCCAACCAAGGTGAAACAACCGGGCAATCCTCCTTTATGGTCCCGACTCCCACCTCAGGACCGAAACTAAGGTTTCCAATAGATGTAACAAGTGCTTTAGCCAAAGCCAATCGTTCATGAGCGTAAAGGGCGTCATTCCGAAGCAGCTCTATATGATCCAGCAACACAAGAGTCTTGTGCATGGGAAGGGGACTTAAGGAATCCGAAAGAAGAAGCTTAGCCTGCTCTTCTGGGAGAGTCCGTAAGGGGACTCTTTGAGGTCCTGTAAAAGGTGAGAAGAGAGAGTATTCGTCAGGAATGCCCTCCCGCTCCAAGGTCTTGAGTACCGCGTTTGCCACCGTCTCGGCATGATGAAGAAGGCGGTCAGGGGCTGGGCTCCAATCGATCTTAACCGATGAAGCGAAGTATGCCATCCGGTTGGCTTCGATCCCGGCACTTGGGATTCCATGTTTCTTACATTCAACAAGTGTTGTTCCAGTTCCGCAAAACGGGTCTAAAACACATTGACTCCTCTCCACTCCGAAACTCTTCAAGTAATGGCAGACAAGATGGGGTGGGAAGGAAAGAACGAAGCGATACCAATCGTGTACGGGCCTATCTTCCTCCGACAACTTGTTGAGTTCTCCATTCCGGTGTGGGCGGGAGTTGATTGAAATAGGTTTCTGAAAGGTCTGGACCCCGGATGTATGAGTCTTGCTCATAGAGTAAGAGAGTAGCGTCCATTCTACCACGGCCCAAGTCCCTTTTCGTTCCCGTTGCCTGCCCCGTCTCAGGGGCATAGACTCGCCCTTTGTTGGTTCTGAGTCCTGGATGAGACCTGACATTGGAAAACCTGGAGGCGATTAGCATGACCAAAACTCAACAGATGCTCATCGGATTAACCGCGGGAATTCTTCTTCCTACAGCTGCGTTCTGCTCAGTTCCATCGGAGGGTGAAATGAAAACACAACACACTTGGTCCGCATCGATCCATGATGCCAGCACGGCGGGGCAGCTCTTCTCATTCATCTATAACGGCAAGCCCTCCAAGGAATTTCTTTCTAGCTGGAAGGTGGAACGAACCTCACGTCGGATCGATGCGAATCAGATGGAATATACCCTCACCTACACCGATCCCGCGACACCCACTCTTTCGGTCCGTTGTGTGGCGGTTGAATACTCGGATTTCCCAGCGGTGGAGTGGGTGCTTTATTTCAAAAACGTGGGTGATGCCGACACCCCCATCATCGAGAACATCCTCCCCCTCGATAACGGCTTCGCCCTCACACGCGACAAGGCGGCCTGTGTCCATCATGCCAATGGCAGCGAATGCCGTCTGGATGACTTTGCTCCACACATAACCCCGCTCGGACCCGACTCGCGCAATCCCCAGGCCGAGTGGCGGGGAGAGGGAAATCCAGTCCGCATCGAATCGAAGGGGGGACGTTCCTCCTGTGGCGCTTTGCCGTTTTTCAACCTCGAGATGGCGGGGGAGGGAGCGATGCTGGCGATTGGCTGGACCGGCGACTGGGCCGTAACATTTTTCCGCACTGACTCCGGGGTGCGTGCTCAGGCTGGGATGAAGAAGACTCATTTCAAGTTGCTCCCCGGCGAGGAGGTCCGCAGCCCACGGATGATGGTCCTCTTCTGGGAAGGAGAACCATTGCGGGGACACAACCAGTTACGCCAATTCATCCTCTCTCACCACACCCCCACTGTGAATGGCAAGCGGGCGCAGGCTCCCTTGGCCCAGGCCACCTGGGGCGGCAATTTCGCTGCCACGCATCTCGAGCAGGGCCTGTGGTGGCAGCAGAATGACCTTCCGCTGGAGTACCGG
>CAZORO010000498.1:2877-4410 GCA_964581845.1 uncultured bacterium | reverse complement strand
AGCTCCCACTTCACCTGTCAACGGGTAGCGCCACAGGATTTCCCCTTTCGCGCTCAATGCACAGACTTCAGTGGAGCCAGCGATGGCCACAATCTCCGCTATCCCATCTCCATCGAGATCCCCAGCCGCCAATGGCCCTCCAACCAACCGGCCAATCTTGGTAGTCCATAGTGTTTCCTTTTCGCTGGTCAGGAAAGAAATGCTCCCATTCTCAAGTGGAACAGCCAAACCTTCAGGTGCATTCAGATTGGGATACACCACAAAGGCTCCCCCCACTTTCACAGGAAGCGGTATAGAGACAGCTGGTTCGAGCTTTTCCGGAAATGCATGAGAAGGGAGTGAGCAATTAATCGAGAAGACAACGAGAAAAAAAGACACACCAAACTTGTGCATCAATCTACACCTCCTGCCGGATAATTGCGCCTAAGTCAGGACCCCGGTGTGAATTCACGAGGTCATCGTGAGTAACGGTAGATGTGTACACCAAGGCCCTCATAGTTTTCCTCGAAGGCGCCGGATTTGATATCAACGGAGCGATTCTCGGCCACCACCTCCAGGGTTCCCGCACCATCAAAAACCCCAGGGAGTGAGGAGAACTGGACACGCGCCGGATCGATCGAGGCATTCGCGGTAAACAGAGTGACTGCCTCCGGTGTCTCGGTGATCAGACACTCGATTCCCTTATCGATGGAGTAACCAAGTTCCCTATACCGGATCGCGGGAGAGTCCTGGATCCGTCCCCCCAGGATCGCGCTTTCACAATCACGAATTTCATGCAGCACTGTGGAAAGGCTGGAGAGATAATCTTCGTCATCAGTGTAGTTGAGACCCCAAACTGTCAGGCCGTTGACTCCATGGATGATGGCTTGGAATGCCATGAAACGCAGTTGCTGGTAAGATGGATAGAGAACGAGATTGGGATCGCGCTCCTCTTTTTTACGCAATCCCTCCCAAGCGAAGCCTTGCAGGACCACAAAAACCGGGTGTCCCTCATAAGCCACCTGTCTCATCTTGTCTACATAATCCCCAACACAAGCCGGGGAGGTGTCGGCGAAATCGGTTTGACGCGCGATCCCTCCCGGGAAGGGGGCTTGGATAATTGCATACTGCTTGGCCAGCAGGGGCGGAACCACAGGATACACATCGACACACAGGATATCCGCCGCCTGGTTGTACTTGCGGAGAGTTTCCACCATGTTCCTGGGGGCATGATTGAGGTACACCGGATGGTGAGGATCCAGGCTCTTGAGATAACGGTACCCCCGGGTAAGGGGTTCGGATAACACTCTTGCCTTCTCGGGAGTCTCATCGGTCCATGCAGGTTCATCGACACTCTCCCAGATCAGGAGCGCGGGGTGTTCCTTGAACTTTTCCACGGATTCGCGGACAGCGGCCTCCTGAGCTGAGGCGTCGTTCTCAGGGAAATCCAGGTTGAAAGAGAACCAGGTCATCAGTCCCGCTTGCTGACAGGCATCCCACTGCGCCTGATCAGCTCCCACATGTAATAGATTGAATCCCATGGCCGCCACAGAC
>CAZORO010000498.1:0-2867 GCA_964581845.1 uncultured bacterium | reverse complement strand
GATCACTTCCCTCTGGACCCGCATAGGCCCCCAACACAAAGACCGGCTTGCCATCCTTGGCCAGGAAACCAGCCGGACCGATTGTCACTTCTCCGCAATATCCCATCGTCACCTCCAAGGTGAGTAGAAGTACACAAAAGATAGCCTTCCTCGGAATCATCTGGAACAGACCTCCCTTGATGGTTTTTACGATTCAATCATTGTGGACAACTGGAGAGTGGAGACTTGGTGACACCCGATGGATTCCCGCCGACGCATGAATGATGAAAGGGAAGATACCCGTTGCTAATCGCCATTCCCGCGAAGGCGGAAATCCCTGGCTACTCCCTATTAGTAGTCCACAGGAACAAAATCGTAGGCATCTCTGTTAAGTTTGCTACCCCAACGACTGGAATTGACGCCACAGCCAGATTCCCCGACCATTCCATGGAGAGAAAAAAAAATCGAGGTTTCTTCCATGACACAGACAGGCTCTCAATCCAACCCATCATCTTTTGCAATCAAGGAGGGTGTTTGGCCCGTCATGCCAACCACATTCCTGGAGAATGGAGAGGTGGATCTCTCCAAGATCCCCTCCCTGGTGGATTTTTACTTGAAAGCAGGTTGCGCGGGGATCTTTGCCGTGGCGGGATCGGGCGAGATGTTTCACCTTTCTCATCCTGAGAGGCTGGAGGTTGCCAAGGCGGCTCTCAAGGCGGTCAATGGACGTTCGCAGGTGATCGCGGGAGGCAATTTCGGACCTGATCTCGAGACCCAAGTGGAGGAGGTCCGTCAGATGGCCTCTACCGGTGTCGATGTGGTGGTCTTGATCCTATCAGCCATTCCCCTCAAGTCGAAGCCATGGGATGGAGATGAGCTAACTGATCGAGTCCTGGAGCTTGCCAGCAAGGTCGATTGCCGTTTGGGGATGTATGAATGCCCCAGTCCTGACCACCGCACACTCAGACCCCAAGATGTAAAGAGGATCGCTGCGACAGGCAAGTTCCATTTTCTCAAGGAGACCACCGAGGAGCGTGACAATGTGGCCGCCAAGGTCAAGGCTGCCGAGGGAACTCCACTCAAGATCTTCCCCGCCAGCATGAGAGTTTTTCTCCAAGAACGCATTCCAGGTGTGGGCGGCTTCAATGGGATCGTCGCCAATGTGGTTCCCGAGGTCATGGTTAAAGTAGACCGGCTCGCTAAAGACAGCCTTCCCTTCTCACAGGAGATCTTGGAGGAAATGGACAATTTGGAGCATGGTTTTCTAAATGACCTTTATCCTGCCAGCGGGAAAGTGCTTCTTAATATGCGCGGGCTTTCGCTTGGAATCCGCGCGCGTGCCGGGAAAAATCCCATTCTCAGTGAACAACAAGTGGCTGCTCTCGAACCTATGAAAGGGGTTATGGAGAAGCTGCTCGCGAAGGTGTAAAACAATCAACAAAAACTCTGGAGTGCTCTGTTGGGTTTCTGAAGCGATAGGAGACCTCACCCCCACTGCCCCCCCTCTCCCGCTGGGCGAGGAGGGTGCTCCCCCTTCTCCATGTGGGAGAGGGGGGGCAGTGGGGGTGAGGTCTCCTGTGATGCGGTTGGTAGAAAAAAGCACTAGCACCTCTCCATAAAGAGTATACACTTACCAGATTGTAAATGGATGGGGCTGTATTCATGGCCCCCTGAGTGATCTCCAAGGAGGCTTGAGAACGATGAGTTTGGTTCGTCGAGATTTCCTGAAGGTGGGTGCGGGCGCCTGTGCTTTGTGTCTCGCAGGTGGCGGAATCCTGGGAAGGAGCGCGGTGGCAGCTTCTATGCTCATCAGTCCTGGCTGCCGCAAAAGCAAGGTCAAGATTGCCAAGGTCTATCTTGGTATCCCGAAGGCCCATTGGCCCACCCCAGAGATGGATATCAATGCTGAAAAGCAAAGGTATGAGGATGAGTTCCAAGGCATGGGCGCCGATTTCACTGATGTCGATTTCGTAGTCAATGATCTAGTCACCACCAAGGAGCAGGCCGAGGCAGTCAAGGAAAAACTCACCGATGTGGATGGGGTGTTGGTGATCCACCTTTCGATGGGTGTTCTCGGAATGCTCCAGACGATTCTCGAAGCGGGTAGACCAACCTGTCTCTTCGCAGCGCCCTACTCAGGTCATGAGTGGACCGTCTTCGGCAGCCTTCATAAAGAGCGTAAGGGGCAACTCGATGTGATTTTATCGAGCGATCTCAGCCAACTCGCTGCGGGGATCCGTCCCTTCCGTGCCATTCACCACCTACGTGAGGCGAAGATCCTGAATATCACCGAACGTCCCATGGACACAGGATTCCTTGAATCAGTCAAAAACCAGTTCGGTACCACGGTCATCCCGGTCAATCTGGCGCGGATGATGTCGGTCTATGAAACCATCCCAGACTCCGAGGCAGAAGCGGAGACAGAGGTCTGGATGAAGGACGCCACTGAGGTGGTGGAGCCATCCCGCGAGGAGGTCTTCCGTTCCTGCAAACTCGCACTTGCCTTTGAAAAGATCATGGACGAAGAACAGGCCACGGTTATCACGGCGGATTGTTATGGCAGCATGTACCGTAAACTTCCCGCATTCCCCTGTATCGGTTTCACACGCATCAACGATATGGGAATGGCGGGCATCTGCGAGTCCGACCTGGAATCAGCCCTCACCTTCGCTCTCTTCCAAGGGCTCTGTGGACGTCCCGGTTTCATCAGCGATCCCACCATGGATGGTGACAGCATCATTCTTGCTCACTGCCTGGGCACACGCAAAATGGATGGTCCCCAAGGAGAAGCGGCTCCCTACAAGTTGCGGACCATCATGGAACGCCAGCAAGGAGCGGTACCCCAGGTCACGATGCGCATCGGGGAAAAGGTTACCCAAGCAAGACTG
>CAZORO010000497.1:4204-4432 GCA_964581845.1 uncultured bacterium | reverse complement strand
GCAGCCCGCGGTCTCGGGGAAACGGAGTGAACAGAACAACCGCTCGGTCTGGGGATTCGCAAGCATACCCCCGGTAGAACTCACATACTTCCCATCCCTCACTACCACTTTACCCGATTGTAACTCATGGATTAATCCTCTCTTTCCCATCTGACAGAGGAGGAATATGGGCGAGGATTCCGTATTCTTCTCTAATTCAATCCATCCCTCCAGGTGAGTGGCGTCCGA
>CAZORO010000497.1:0-4194 GCA_964581845.1 uncultured bacterium | reverse complement strand
CGATAGCATTTGAATAGGCTCCGCGGAAAGGACATAATTTCCTGGCCCCTTCCTGACAACAAGCAAGGAACCTAAATCATCCTTCAAAATCGAGACCGTTCCCTCCGCTTGATTGGAATGATCTCCAATCAAATAACTCCGCCGCCAGCCACGTGGAAGTGGCGAGGATAAACGATCTGGGGATGAGGACACTTCCAGATCCTCAAAACTTCCATTGGTAAGAAGGGAACCAAATCCAACTTCCTCCAAGCCATCCAGTGCGGCTTGCTCCGGTGACGCAAGTTCCTTTTGATCTTGAGCTATACCCTCAGGCTGATTGACTGATGTTTCGGGGGGTAAAGTCTTTTTATCTTCTTTGTCATTTGGGTTCAGGCAGGCGGTCTGCATGAGGTTGAGACGCCGGCTTGGCCAGAGAACACGAGAAGGTTCCCACGCACCTCCCATGGAGAGGCAGGAAAGATCACCATTATGGGATGCCACAAGGATTTCAAGCGTCCCATCCGCATTACAGTCAAAGAGGGTGGGAGAGGCCGATACACGTTTTCCTGTGTCGAAGATCCATTCCAGGCTCCCCTCCGGTGCCAGGCAGTGCACCATCCCATCACCTGAGCCAAATACCACTTCGATATTCTTATCCCCATCGACGTCTCCCAGGACAGGGGCGTTTTCGATCCAGTCCGCGGCCTTGTAATGCCACCGCTCAATCCCATCCGATGACAGACAATAAAGGTTTCCCGCGCCATCTCCATAAAGAACCTCCCGGCCAAAGATACCATCGATATCTTCCACAGCCAGGGTACTATCGATACGCCCGTAGAAGGTCCGGTGTGTCCAGATAGGTGTTCCTTTCATACCATCCAGGCAATAGAGAACTCCATCATTGGATGCAATCAGGACTTCGGGGGTTTTGTCTCCCCCAAGGTTGGCGATAACCGGTCCCGTATTGAACCGGGCCCCGCCCTCGAAATGCCAGAATTCCTTTCCTTCCCTGTTGATTGCATAGACTACCGGTCCCCCCTGTGCGATGACCTCATCAAAACCATCCCCATCCAGATCCCCCACGCTAAGCGGACCGTGGGTGATTCCCTGTTCCGTATGGAAACACCAGAGTGGTTTCCTATCCGGAGAGATACATTCGACCCACCCAGTTTCGGTGATCCAGAGGACCTCAGGCTTCCCATCCTGGTCCAGATCCGCCACGGTGGCATTCCCCCAGGGGATACCGCCTTGAGAGGGATATCTCCAAACCTCCTTGCCCTCGGACGAGAAACACACCACCCCATCGGTACGGGTGGTGATCAGGATTTCGGGACCGGAATCATGATTTAGATCAGCGAGGGTGGGTGTGGAAGTTACACGTAAAGAGAAAGGTCCCCATGTCCAGAGAAGCTGACCCGCCGAGGTCAGGCACACAACCTTTCTCTCGGAGCTCGAGACAACAAGAACCTCAAGTCCTGGATGTTCTGGAGCGAGGTCCACTACCACGGGTGAGGAATAAATTGGACTGGAACATTGGTAGGTCCACTCTACGCGGGGTGCTGAAACCTCTTCCGCCGAAACAGTAAATGAACCCACTAGCAAGCAGCACACCAGAACGGTGGGTATAATCGCCACGAAGATCTTTGGATGGAAAACAAAACCAGGAAAAGGTAACATGGGTACCCTCCAGGGAGTTTTTTTTTACCTCTCCACCATAAAGGAGCCGGAATCTTATGGGGAGGAGGTAGACACCGTTCCGTTTTCGTACACTCTCGCCCTACAGTTCACCTTTTCGTACACTAAGGGAAAAGTGGGCTGGGAGTCACGAGGAAAATTCTCTACTTTTCCCCGGAGGGGAGATTCCTCTTATATGGATGGTATGAACCTTGCGTTACGACCTAACATGTATTCCGGTTAACAGTGAAGTGTTAAGAGACGAAGTTTGAAGGAGTGAAGATGATGGCAAAGTGGACTCTGCCAGTTCTTTGTCTGGTGGGGATGATTCTTCTCCTATTACCTGAGTTCCTTGCACCCGCGCAGAGGGATAGCGGCCCTCCATTCGCGGGGGGTCCGGCGATGGACTGGTGGATCACCTCAATGGACAAGAATGAGGATGGTCAGGTCACCTTGGCCGAGGCTCAGTCCGAACATCCCGGCCTCACAGTCGAGAATTTCAAATTCCGTGACTTTAATGGCGATGGAGTGTGGACCTCCGAGGACCGCTGGAGGGGCTTCCGGTCATTAACTGGCAGACGGAGGATCGAGGATATCGACAAGAATTTGGATGGAAAAGTCTCCATGGACGAGTACACGGCAGCTTCTCAGGAGGAATTCAAGGTCCTGGACTTGGATGCCGATGGAGGGATTGTTCAGGAAGAATGGCCGCGGCGGTTTTGGGGCGGTCCAGGGATGGCAGGTGTGAGGCCTTGGGGAATCCCGCTGGAAGGGCCCGATGGTGGACCACCCCCTGGGCCACCGCCAGGAGTACCCGGCGAAGCTTCACCACCTGGTTTCACACCGGAAGGTCAACTTGGAGCAAATCCACTAACCCCCCGTACCTGACATTTTATGAGGGGGGAAAATCCTCAGCGTGATCCCCGCATGAGTGTGAGGATGGTCCTACAGATAATCGAGATATCCAGGAGGATCGACCAGTTTTTGATGTAGTAGAGGTCGTATTGGAGCTTTTCCTTGGCCTCTCCGAGGCTGGCTGCATATTTGTACCTGATCTGAGCCAAGCCGGTCAGGCCAGGAGGCACCAGCAAGCGGAAGTAGAAGCACGGAAGCTCGCGCTCAATGCGCTCCTGGATCTCCGGACGTTCTGGACGTGGACCGACAAAAGACATGTCACCCCTGAGGATATTGTAGAGTTGCGGAATCTCATCCAGCCTCGTCTTCCGTAAAAATCCACCCACTTTTGTCACCCGGGGATCACCATCGGTCGCCCACTGCTCACCAGCTGGCTCAGCTCCCTCCACCATGGAACGGAATTTGTAGATCGTGAACTCCCTCCCGTATTGCCCATAACGTGTCTGTGTATACAGAACAGGTCCGGGCGAGGTGAACTTGACAAGCAGCCAGATGACCGGAACGAGTGGAAGGGAGAGGATCAGCCCAGTCAACGCGAGGATCACATCCATAAACCTTTTCACAAGAACCGGAAACCGCCGGCTGATATTGACTTGCGAGGAGAAGAACCAGCTATCATCGATATGATCAACACGTATCTGTTCATAAAACTCCTCGAAGAAGCTGACCTCATCAATTAACACACAACCCAGGCTCAGCACATCATAACAATGCTGGAGAACCCCAGCCGTCCTCACCGCGCCAGCTCCAATGATCACCATATCAACCTGGTGTTCTTTACACAGACTGCTTAAATTTTCCACTCTCCCAAGGCAGCCACTCTTCCTGTTCTCCTCCACGGTGCAGAAGCCAATAAAGGTGAAAAAGGGTCGCTCCTGCCTGAGTTTCACGGCAAGCATGGATTTATCAGGAGCCACCGAAACGAGGAGGATCCTCATGGGAAACCGCCTGATAAGCGAATGTATAAAGACACGCGGAACAAGACCGCCAACAAAGATGAAACACCCCGACAGGACAATAATCCATCGTCCCACTGTGCCAAACAGCAAGATCGTAACCAGCAGCATGAACAACAGGATGGCGGTTAGAGAAGCCTGAATTTGCGCGAAACTGTAATCATGAAAGCTCCTGAGAAAACGCTTTTCATAGAGGCCCGCCATGAGACCTCCGATCAAGACCGATACAGCGATGCAAAGGAATTGAAGGAGGTCGGTGGAGTGGCGGCCTGTTTGCGGTGACACCCTATAAGCAAGCTCGAGGCTCAATGCCGAGATGAGAAGGTCATAACCAATCCAGACCGAAGCTGGAATCTGGCAACCGATCCTGCAAAAGATGTTCGACGATTTACGTAGACCCAACAATTCCTGCGTGCTTTCAGGAACCCGTTGGGAGGAGGATAAGGCCATAAAACTTTCCGGATTCATGGCGGCCGAACCAGGTCGTTGCTGTTGCTTAGCGGGAAGACAGATTAGGTGGCCGTCACCTTACCTTTCAATCAAAGTGATTTCCGCGAGGATTGCAATTCAATGGGCATTACACTAACTAAAAAACCCTGTGAAAACAATAGATCTTCTCCATTCCATTTTGCCCCCCAAAAAAAACGAGTCCCCCCACCCAATGTCATTT
>CAZORO010000496.1:0-4437 GCA_964581845.1 uncultured bacterium | reverse complement strand
CAAGGATCCGTTGACAGCGGTGGTGCTGGGGACAGGCAAGGCGCTCGATGAGATAGACCGCTATGCCACGCTGTTGAGGCAGTATGATTAGAGATTAGTGGACCTCACCCCCCTCACCCCCCCTCGCCCATGGGGCGATGGGGACTGGAGGGGTGAGGTTATTAACCCCAGGCGGTTCGGGGAGTCGAAATGGTCAGACGCGGCGAAAACCTGCCGGAGGTCATCTATCGCAAGCATCCCCCCCTTATCTCCTCTGACCCTTCCCCATGGGTCCGTCAACCCGCTCGCTATCTCCCCCTTTTTCTGGTGCTTGTGTGCCTTTCCTGTGCCATCACCGCCATCGATCTGCGGTATGGATTCCGCTGGCTGGCAACCGGGATCGGGAACCTTTCAGGGCCAGTGGTGCATTCGATCGATCTCTTGATCGCCCCTCTCTCTCGTTCCGCTGCCTTTGTCACTGAGATCCTGACCGCCCGCAGGGAGAATACCAGCTTACGTGCGCGCATCGAGGATCTCGAGGGACAGGTTCACACCCTCCAGAACGCCAACGAGGAGAACCGGCGTCTACGCGAGCTCTTGGATCTCAAGGCGGAGGCCGCGCCGAAAGCCGCCGCCGCCGAGGTGCTTCGTTACCGCGATGAAGCTTCCCAGCGCGTGATGACTTTGCGGGCTGGAAAACTGGAGGGTCTTTCGACAGGACAACCAGTGCTTACCAAGGGGGGACAACTGCTCGGGAGGATTGTCTCGCTCACGGATCGTGTCTCGACCGTGCGCCTGATCACCGACCCCGCTTGCAGCATTGGCGTGACACTCGAAAAGACTCAGTCGCAGGGCATTCTTTTCAGTTATGATGGGAAGCTGTTAGTCAGACTGGACCGCGCGGAGCTGGTTCCTCAAAACGAACGGGTGTTGACTTCCCATCTGAGTGACCTTTTTCCGGAGGGGCTTCTGATCGGTGTTATCGAGGGAGAAGCGGAGCCAGGGGATAAAGATCCCTTCGTGGCCTCGGAGTTGGGGTTGATGAAGAATTATCGTGTTCAGCCAGTTCATCCAGCCGGGGAATGGTCACGCATTCGCGAGGTGCTTTGTCTGCCCCTTTGGAGCATCAATGATACAGACCCCCTAGCGGAGGGGAAGCGGTGAAGCCACTGACTTATCTCTTGTTAGGTGTGGCGCTTGGTTTTTTCCAAGGCTCGATGGAGGTGGCCTGGAGCATGGGCGGGCCGGCCCCGGATCTTTTGCTCCTTTATGTGCTCTACCTTGGGCTTCAGCGACAGACCAATGTGGCGCTCCTGGTTGCCTTTCTGGGCGGGCTGGTGCAAGGCACGGTGGACTATGGTGTGCAACCGCTCGGAATCCAGTCGTTGTGTAAGCTCGCCGCGGCCTATCTGCCAGAGTGGGCTCATTATGTCCTGGTTTCCGAGAACCGGATGACTGGCTTGATTCTTGTGGCGGTGGCCACCCTCTTTCAACAGGTTTTGCTTCTGAGCATTATCCAGACTTTCGAGCCAGGGGGAGTCTGGGGGAAGACCGCGCTTTTTCAGATATTGGGATTGCTGGTGTGGAATCTGGCCTTGTGGATGGCGGTGGTGGTCAAGCTCTTGCCCCAACCTCAAAAGGAAGTGGTTCCTTAGGTCATGCCACGCCTTTCTTATCCCTCTGAGGGAATCCGGAATCCGGACCGAATTACCGAAAGGTACCGTGACCTTCTCTTGGTCCGTGCGGATGGTCTGCGTGTGTTCGTCCTATTCCTTTTTGGTATCTTCGCATTCCGTCTCTACTCTCTTCAGTTTCTTTCGCGCGAGGTGTATGAGGATCAGGCCAGAAAGAATGTCGAGAAGCAGGTCATCATCGACCCGGTCCGGGGACGCATCCTGGACCGGCATGGCAACTTGCTTGTATCGAATGAGCCTTTTTACCGGCTGGTTTTAGACCGTTCCTGGGGGGGAAAGGGCAGTGATGGTATTTCGGCGGAGGAGGCACGCGCGGGGATCACACGGGTTGCTGGCCTGCTAGGTTGGCCACAGGAGAAAAAGGAGCAGCTACTGGCCTTGGTTCCTGAGATTTACCGGGGATGGGTGGATGAGAAACGGCGTTCACCAAGCGGTTATGTGATCCTGGAAGACCGTCTCGATTTCCTGGATGTTGTCAGACTCCAGGAGCACAGCTCCGAGTTGCCCGGAATCCGCATCGAAGAAGGTGAGCGCCGTAAATACTACCAGGGACGGCTGGCTTGCCACCTTCTCGGATATACGGGGCCGATCTCCCGTGAGGATTATCTGGCCCTCAAGGAGAAGGGTTACCGGATGACTGACTGGATCGGCCGGGATGGTTTGGAAAGAGCCTACGATGATGTCTTGAGAGGGAAGCGGGGTGTCTCCTGGCAAAGGAGGTATGCCACTAATTTGGTGGAGGAAGAGATCCTTGCACGGCGAATCCCCCCTACTCCGGGGGAGGACCTGTTTTTATCGCTCGACCTGGGGCTTCAATCGCTCACAGAGTCCCTCCTGGAGGGGAAGAAGGGGGGAATCGCGGCGGTCGATCCGAGGAATGGACAGATTCTCGCGCTAGCCAGCAGTCCCGGATTTAACCTGGACCTTTTCCGTGGTGGCATTCAACAAAACGATTTCGCCGCTCTCATGGCGGATTCCGGTAAACCCTTTGTCGACCGCTCCACCGGCAAGGGGGGAGGCGGTTATCCGCCAGGCTCGGTGTTCAAGATCGTCACCACCATCGCCGGTCTTCAATCAGGAATCATCAGTCCCAAGACAACCTTCTCTTGCAGTGGCGCTATCGCGGTCGGCCACCAATACAAGCGTTGCCACAAGCGCCGTGGTCATGGAACCCTGGATTTACTGGGTGGCTTCCGTGCCTCCTGCGATGTCTTTTACTACCGTGTGGGAGAACGTCTTGGTCCGGAACTCCTCGCGGAGTATGCACGTGGGCTTGGCTTTGGTTCGAAAACAGGGCTGCCGAAGGAGCTTCATGAAGCAACGGGGATTGTTCCCGATCCAGGCTGGAAGATTGTCAACTCCAAGTATGGCGAGTGGGGGTTGGGGGATACCCTCAATACCGCCATCGGGCAGGGATTCCTTCTGGTGACTCCCCTCCAGATCGCTATGCTGACCGCCTTTGTGGCCAATGGTGGCGAGCTCCTCACTCCACAGCTCATCTCCCACCGTAGAGATAGCACCGGCGCGATCACCTGGCAGGCGGAACCAGTGGTCCGTCAGAGCATCCCGGTCTCGCCGGAAACCATTCACCTAGTCCAGGAATGCATGAGGCAGGTGGTCAATGAACGGGGTGGGACAGGACGAGCCGCACGCTTGAACGAGATCACGGTAGCGGGAAAGACCGGTACCGCTGAACACTACAAAAAACCCTCGGATGCCTGGTTCTGTTGTTATGCTCCCTTCGAGGCGCCCGAGATCGCGCTGGCTGTTGCCATTGAGGGTGGTGGGCATGGAGGCACCACCTCGGCCCCGATCGCTAAACAACTCCTGGAGTACTATTTCCGCGAGCGGATCACAATCCCCACCGAGCAAGTGGCGGATGGGGAGGAAGTGGATTAAATCGGATTCAGCGGCTCAATGCGTTTCATTTGGAGTAGCATTTTTAATCGCTAGTCTGTGTTTGAATCAGGGAAAGGACGGAGGTGCTGGAAAGACACGGAAGAGGAAGAATTTGGATTCCTTCCTCTTATACAAGTTTCCAGATTCCTCTGTGACCTTCACGATTCAGACTAACCCTAGAGTCAATTATTTTAGAGACAGATTATCTTTTCGGTAGTTTGTTTATACACCAGGGGTGGCGCTGTATTAACCCTTGGTTTACATCAATGATTACCAAAATGAGGGAGGAAAAATAATGTTCACATTTTTTAGAATCACCATGTTTGCTTTTCTTTTCGCTGTAATAGTTTTTCCAAGTCCAGTCGCCGAGATCCGCATCCTCATCAATGACCTGCCCGGGGCCTCTTCCGCCGTGGGAACCGAGCTGGTGAAAGCTTTCAAGAGCCAGGGAATTGCGGTGAAAGGGATCACCCCTAAAGAACTTGGAGCCAGCCTGGCGGAGCCCTCACGCGAGAAGATGCTGATCCTGACCGAGTGCGGCATCCTTCCAATCAGCGCCGCGAAGCCGCTGGAGGAATTTATCGACCAAGGGGGACGGCTCATCGCTCTAGGAGGGACTCTCTTCCGCGAACCCATCGGGGAGATCGAAGGAAAATGGATCACCCGCAAGCAATACGAGGCGATGTGGGCTAAGGTGCCGCTTCAGCACCCCATCGAGGATTTTTCCTCCAAGGACCTTTCCCAATGGACCCGCTCCTCCAATGAACCCAGCCACCCCAGCACCAACAAGGTCGTCATGGATCCCGTTCATGGCCCCTGCCTGCACCGGAATATCCGTGCCCTAGATGGCTGGGACACCCTCAAT
>CAZORO010000495.1:0-4450 GCA_964581845.1 uncultured bacterium | reverse complement strand
GATGCGGCGCCCCCTTTCGGAGTATACCTGTATGGCACGGACACTCTCGCGATTGCGAACTTCCAACCGCATGATCTACCGGCAAAGGTCAAGATTGGAAATGCGGAACTGCTTGAGATCATAGTTCCCGCATGGGAAGTCGTGACGAAGTCATTCTGAAATTGTCACTCGAGCGGGTGGTTATCCCTCGATGATCCCAATCGCGAGCGCATTCGCGGCGGGATAGGGGGTGTTGTACCTGGATTCCGCTACACCACTCCAATCCGTTTCGGTCCAACGGTTGTCCAAGGTTGTGCGTTTGATGAAGTGGAGCGAGTTGAATTCCAAGCGGCCTTTACCAATGAGTCCATCGATATCCGGGTTGTAGCCGATGGGGATGGTGACTACCAGGATTCCTCCAGGTGCCAGAAGAGATCTTAGATGATTCAATGCCCGGATGGGTTTCTCAGGATCCCGTGGCGGATCATCCCAGCCGACATGTTCCAGAGTGGAGATACACACAATGACGTCATACTTTTTGCCAGGCCTAAAATCAACCACATCGATGTTGTGGACACCATGCGCCTTCTCGTACTTGTCGACAACCTCATGATCTCTTCCGAAGTAGTGTGAAAGGACATTCCCGACTTCAAGGACACACGCTCCTGGTCTTGCCTCCAGGATACGGCGTACGATGGGAATCTCGACCGTGCGCTCATTCCTCCAGGTCCGGTTGTACCAGTGATAGAAGTAAGGGTATTCCACACCCGCCAAGGAAAAGCGCTCCGAGGAGCGGAATAATTTGTAATAGAGCAGCCAGAGGAAATGCTTCCGGCGTCCCGGTTTTCTCTTCTTTACCATGTGAACTCTTCTACCACCCCTCGGCAGATTGTTGGTACTACCCCCTTTTTCAATAGGTTGTTTATCTTCCTTACTGTTTTGTTGGCTTCTTGTCCCGGGGGATCAGATACCAATCCAAGCGGTCCTCGACTCCCGTGATGGAATTGATTTCGCCAGCGGAGATGGGATATGTCTCCTCGAAGCGCCGAAGCATCTCCGCTTCCATCTCCGCGATGACCTGCCTGGATTCAGGTCTATCTGCCAGGTTGGTGGTCTCGCCTGAGTCGGCCACGATGTCATACAGGATACGGGTCCTGCCAGGAAGCGGCTTGCCTGTCTTGTAACCATCCTCACGCTGACGTTTTCCGGTGGTGTAGATGAACTTGTACTGATGGGAGCGGATCATCGCCTCCTCGTTCTCGAGGTACTCGCTGAAGATGAACTCTCTTCCTCCATTCTGTCCATCCTGTAAAAGAGGAACGAGGCTATGACCTTGAATGGTGGGTGGATTAACCACGCCGCACACCCCGGTGATGGTGGGAAAGAGATCAATCAGCTCCACTTGCTTTGAAACTGGTTTCCCGTTCATCCCCGCTCCGGGGAGATGAATGAGCAATGGGATTCTTACCGCCTGCTCGAAGAAGCAGTGTTTCTCAAAGCGCCCATGGTGGCCGAGATCGTAACCGTTATCTCCCAGATAGATCACCAGGGTGCGGTTACTCATCCCATTCTCCTCGATGCTATTCAGCACTGTTCCGATATTTCTATCGAGGAAGGCGGTCGAGGTGTAGTAGGAAGCAATGATATGTTGCTTCTCCTCTTTGGTGAGATCCCTGAAGATCTCAGGAATCTGCCACTCATCCTCTGGTCCCACGGGAGGAGGAGTGAACTGGTTGGGATCAAACCGGTTTTTGTACTCCAATGGGAAATGGAAGGGGGAATGGGGTTCAGTGAAGCTGGCGAACAGGAGGAAAGGTTTCTCCTTGTGCGAATGGATATAGTCACATGCCTCTTGTGCGAGCCATGTTCCGCACATATCGGCATCATAGGCCCCAAAGGGGATGTAGGAGCCATTCAACCAGATCCGCGCGGGATCCGCGAAGGGTTTCCAGACAGGAAGGACCTCCACATCCTCTGGAATCGGACGTGGTGGATGTGACTCCAGATGCTTTTTGTGTTCCGAAGGGTCGATATGGGTATCGAAACCATGATGAAGCGAGCTGTTGAAGTGCATCTTTCCAATCGCGGCGGTGTCATAGCCAGCCTGTTTGAAGACCTCGGCCAGAGTGATGGTCTCATCGGACAACGGGGTTGGCAGCTGAGTCACGCCGACTGTGTGGGGGAGCATCCCGGTGAGCAGAGACTGACGCGATGGAGTGCATACCGGTGAGTTGCAATAGGCGCAGTCGAAGCGGACACCTGTCTGAGCCAGCCTGTCCAGGTTGGGAGTCTGAGCAAGAGGGTTCCCATAGCATCCCAAGGTGTAGGCCGCGCTGTCATCTCCGATGATGACGACCACATTGTAAGGAACCTCCTTGGCCACGGATGCTGTGTCTTCAGGTGTGAGTAGGAATGCAAGAAAAGCGAAAAGGAAGCCTGCAAGCTGTACAGATAGGCTGGGGTTCTTTCTCATGGAGCGGTATCTTTCCATCCTGAATATCCTTTCAATTCCAGGCATCATAGGCTTTGGCCCCATGAGACGTGAAGGTACACAGTCTTAATCCAGTTATACTCCCTTTCGGATTCGGAATGAGAATTTTATAATCTTACGAGTAAGATATACCGGGGAGACAAATGAATGGAGACTTTATCAACAACTCGTATGTCCACCAAAGGTCAGGTGGTCATCCCAGAAGAGATCAGGAACCGTTTAGGGCTGGAACCAGGTGCTCAGTTCGTTGTGGTGGGAGAAGATGATGTCGTAATACTGAAAACAGTCAAAGTTCCATCCATGAAGGACTTTGACCACCTTATCCAGGAAGCACGCTCTCAGGCAAGGAGGTCGAGTATGAAACGAACCGATATCAAGAAGGCTGAAGCAATAACCAGATCAAAAAAATGAAACTGGTGTGATGGACACCAAGAAGGCTCTCCAAGTCCCACCATAGACATTCCCTGTCCAATCCGCCTACCATCTCCCCAATCTTCCCCCCAATCTCTATCCGCGTGAGGTCATCTCATGGCACGTTGCCTTGTCATCATCGTTCTGACCATTTTCAGTGGTCTGTTCTATTCCCCTTGTTCAAATGGTCAACCTGCACCAACCACCATCACAATCGATGGTTCCTTTGACGACTGGGCTGGAATTGAACCAATCACTGCTGGATTGCTCGCGGAATCCACCAGCGAGGTTGTTCCCCCCTCGAATGATATCGCCACCGTCTGGCAGGCGGTGGATACTAAAGGGCTGTGCCTATCGATCCAATTCGCCAAGCCTCATCTCAAGGGGCATCAGTGGGGGGTCCATGTCCTTTTGGATACCGATTTGAACAAGAGGACCGGTTTTCCGGCATCACCGGTGGGAGTGGATTACCTGGTCCAGCTGGATGGCAATCTGGCCACTACCTTGATGGTCCACCGGCGGATGGAGGGAGAAAACGACCTAACTTGGTCGAAGTGGCACAATGGACTTCCTCTCCCCAACACAGTCGCTGTTGGATCAGGGCCAGATTCTGAACGTATCGAGCTATGTATTCCTTGGGAGAACTTACGGGGAGTCAATCCGGAGGATCCACGACTCAGATATCGGATCAGCGAGAACAGTCCTCTCATGCAAGCGGGACAGGGGGAGTGGGTTCCTGATTTTGATCAAGGCTTTTTCAGTGTGGGAACCGATCCAGGCGCGATGGACAAAGCTGGGAATCTTCTCCTTAATGGTGATTTCGAGCAGCTCACCGAGGCAGCGGCGCGTCCCTTACCCCAGAATTGGACCGAGATCGCAGGCGATGGTAAGGGAACAATCGAGGTTTCACGCAAGGGAGGAAAGGCGCTCCATCTGGCCACCAACACCGATGGTGTCATCGGAATGAACAGCGCGCTTATGCCACTATCCCATGGGTTGCTCCGTTTCCGCTACAAGGTGATTTCTTCCCGGATGGATGGAGCAAACCTTGTGGGGAATGTGATTGGGTGCGGCGAAACCGAGGGAACCGAGGTGGAACGGAAGAGCTTCTCTCCACCAAGTTCTCATTTGGGGGATGGCCAGTGGCATACCGCTAGCTTCGATTTCCGTTTTTCAACCGCCTCACAATGCCTGGTTGCGCTCCGGATAAATGAAGGAACAGCGAAAGCGGGCGCGGGAGATTGGTTGATTGATGACATCGAGGTTTATGCCATCCACCAAGGTCCGCAAGCGCGTCTGGCGGGGGTTTGGTCCGATCATCCCCTGGCCCACATTGGTCAATCAGTCCGTTTCAGCACTTGGGTGGTCAATGATGGGGATGCACCCGCCAAGGATCTGAAAGTCTTTCTCCAGCCGGGAGATCTTTCTGTCGATTCAGTCACCAGGACTTTCAGCGAGGTCAGACCGGGAGAGTTCGAGCGGGTGGACTGGCAACTGAGCGCAACGGGAAAGGGCCTGTTTGAGGTCCGTGTGCAACTGACGGATCCCAGTCAATCCTCCTCCGCCAAG
>CAZORO010000494.1:0-4464 GCA_964581845.1 uncultured bacterium | reverse complement strand
CTCACTCTTGGATTCACGTTCCAGGACCAAGACAGAGCCCATCACCACATCCTTGCCAGTCAGGATTGCTCCCTTGTCGAGGTCTCGTGCCGCTACCAGAGCTCGTCTGCGCTCATGAACCCTGACAGGAATGGTCTGAGTATCCACATCCTTGCCATCTACCCGGAAAGTCACCAGGACATTCCTGACACCACTACCCGGACGGTCCATGTCAGTGATTTCAATCTCCAGTTCACCAGGAGGTAGCCGCACCGGGTTGGGACGATGGAGAAGAGAGGTTTCGACCTCTTCTTGCCCTCCATTCTCCCGGACGCGAGCCTTGAAGGCGGCATCCACAGCCTCCTCGATCCGTTCCATGGAGACTTCCTGGCTAGGGGTTTCCACTGCAATCCGGTCAGGTCCTTGAATAAGAAAATCTCCACTGCCCATTCCCATCTTGCGGAGTGTGGCCTCAATTCGGCGTGGATAGATGAAAGTGGTTTGTCCTGGGGGGGGCACTTCAGCGAGGTCCACTTCCTCCAGCTCCGCCAGGAGAACCGGATCCTGGGATTCGATCTCGCATACATCCCCCATGCGGATGAGGGTGCCCAAAGGCCCAGCCGGTTTCCGGAGAGTCAGGATCACCTTTGGGCCCTCCGTTGAAGGAACCTCTGTGGCCAATGGAGTCAACTGGACTTCTTCTTCCTGGAGTCCCACATTGGCTTTTGTGGCGGGCGCGGAGGGATCATATCCCTCTGGCAGGATAGTCACTGCGCCAGCGCCTCCATTACAAAGGAAGAGGAATACCAAGATCCATCCAGTATGGAATATGATCGAAACTCTTCGTTTTGTGGTCATTACCTTATCTCAGTTCCCTTACCGGCGGACATTATTGGCGGTTTGGAGCATCTCATCGCATGTCTGGACAACCTTCGAGTTGATCTCATAAGCCCTTTGACCAATGATCAGCTGAACCATTTCCTCGACAACACTCACATTTGAAGATTCGAGGAAGCCATTGGCTATTTGGCCAAGGCCATCCTGACCGGGAGTTGACTCGATCGGGGGTCCGGAGGCCGTCGTCTCGGTGAAGAGGTTCTGGCCAACAGCCTTCAAGCCAGGGGGATTGATAAAGTCGGTAAGTAGGATCTGACCAACCTCTTGAGTGTCCGTACTCCCGGCAATCTTGACCGAGACAGTCCCATCCCTTCCAACTGAGATATCCGTGGCGTCCTCGGGAATCGTAAGAGCGGGTTGCAACAAATACCCATCCGACGTCACGATTTGCCCGTTCTCATCGAGGGTGAAGGAACCATCACGGGTATACACATCCGATCCATCAGCCAGCTGCACCCGGAAAAACCCATCCCCTTCGATCACCAGGTCAAGCGGATTCTCAGTCAGTTTGAAATTCCCTTGCGAGAAGATTCTTTGGGTATCGGCAACTCGCGAACCATGACCGACCTGGATTCCACTGGGTACGCGTGTGTTCTGGTCGGTGCTGCTCCCAGCGGGTTTGATGGTTTGGTAGAGCAGATCCTGGAAGTCAGCGCGGACCTTCTTGAAACCATTCGTGTTCACATTGGCCAGGTTGTTGGCGATCGTGTCGATCAGAAACTGCTGGCCGGTCATGCCAGATGCCGCTGTAAATAACCCTCTTATCATGAGACCGTCTCCTTGCTCTTGAATCCCACCCACTCAATCGCGGGGAGATTTACACCTTATGCACTCCGGCCAACATCGTTGACCGCTCTGTCAAGTGTCTGATCGAGAACTGTGATGACCTTGGCCGCCGACTCGTAGTTCCGGAAGGACTCGATCATCCGGGCCATCTCCTGAACCGTGTTCACATTACTGCGCTCGACCACGCCTTGATGAATCACGGAGTCCTTGGCTGGCTTGACTTCCTGCTTCCAGCGATCCTCCACATGGAAAGTAGCCCCCGACTCTGGAAGGAGGACATTCCTATCTGAAACCTCAACCATACGGATTTTGTCGATGATCTGACCACCCACGACTACATTTCCACGAAGGTCGACCTCAAATTCCTGATCACTGGGAACTGTGATCGGCCCATTCTGCCCCATCAGCGGATCTCCCTGCTGGGTTGTGATCGAGGCGGTTCCATCCGTCTTGACTTGCAGTTTGAACTGGCTGTTGCGGGTGTAGCGTTCTCCTCGCGGGGTTTGGACCACAAAAAAGCCATCCCCGTCGATGGTAAGGTCAGTCGGAACCTTGGTTTCCTGGAGCGGGCCCGGCTCGAAGTTCATGTAGGACCAATCTACTCCCACCCCGGTTCCCATCCGTCCAATGGTTTCATTCTCTCCGTTGCCTGCGGGAACAAAGGCTGAAACCTGAGAGAAGTAGAGTTCGGGGAAGCTGCGGAAAACAATCGTCTTCCCCTTGTGGCCGCTGACACCAGCGTTGGCGATATTGCTTGCAACCGCATCCTGTTGGCGGATGACCGCATCCAGGTTTGTCGAGGCCGCATAGAGTCCGGAAATCATAGTTCTGTTTCCTAGGAGGAGGTATGAAGCCACTCCTCCGCTGAGCCATTAGGCAAAGGGGGTGCCAGTTTTCGAGGAAAGCTAAGAAGAATATGTCTTGAGGCCAAGGAGCCTTGGTGCTGAGGATTTGCTCAACAATTACTGGGATATAATGAGAAATTCAGGGAAAGAGTGATTGAAAAATTGACTCGCAATCCGGAAAAGGGTTGCCCATGGATGGGGCAATCTTTGCCGGTGTGCGAGGCTTGTGCCGGGTTGGATTGTGGCTAGTGAGGGATCTCTTTAACCGCATTCCGGTTCCATTCGGGAATGCGGACCACCACATTGCCAGTGCCGAGCAAACGCGCCTGGCAACCCAAACGCGAATTCATGGTGACGCCTGGAGCACGATCGAGCATGTCGGCCTCATCCTCCTCATCGAATGGTGAAAGGTGCTCCTTGCCCTCGATGATATGCACATGGCAGGTTGAGCAGGCGCACACTCCACCACAAGCATGTTCCAAGTCGATTCCGTAATGCAGAGCCACATCCAAGAGCGAACCCGGTTCACCATGATCACCATAGGGAAGATTCTCCATGCGGACCGTTACAGTCTCATTCATGGGGAGGAAGGTGATCTTGACCTCGCCCACCGTGGCGGTAGTTGGGGAGTTTTGGGCTTGAGTACTCATTCATAGGACTCCGTGACACCAGGATCTCGATATCATTGTTGAGGTTCACCTTCCCCCCACCCCAACCCTCCCCCGCAAGGGGGGAGGGGGCAAAGACACGCTCAGGCGTAAACTCCAATAAGTCCTCCCCCCTTGCGGGGGAGGGTTGGGGTGGGGGGCGTTCTCCTCCTCAGCCTACCAGAAACCTCAGCCCTCAACAGGGTTTACACGACTGGTCATAGCCCTTTCCTCCCGTCCTTCCCACGAGTATGGTTCCAGCACCATGAAGTACAATCTTGTAGCTTTTGACCTGGATGGCACTCTGCTCGATTCACGCAAACGTATCCGTAGGGATACTTTAGCGGCGATTACCGAGATCCAAACCTCTGGCGTGTTCATCACCTTTGTAACTGGAAGGAGCTATGCCTCCACGGTTCCTTATGCCCAACAGCTTGGACTTCAGACTCCCTTTGGGATCTACCATGGAGCATTGGTTAGAGACCTTCTCGGACTGGAGGTTCTAAAGCGCGCGATTCCCCGTGGTGGAATCCGTGAGGTAGTCCGTCTAGCGGTGGAGCATGATTGTGTCCCGATGATGCTGGGGATCCATAGCGAGGGGAATCTGACCTTCTGTAAGGAGGATGAGGACCACCCTGCTGTCAGGTATGTGGTCGAGGTTGAGAAGACTGAGAATCCCAGCCCCGAAATCCACTTTGTCCCACGCAGCGAAGTCCAGATCGATGCCTACGTAGTCTATATCTTGGGACCTCCCAAGGGGATTACGGGATTCCTCGAGGGCAATAAGTCGCGTGGAATTCGTCTGTTCAATGCCGAGAGGTTTCCGGTCAATGCAGGGGGGGAAGCAGATAAGGAGATGCGGAAGAGTTATGAGGTGGCCATGCTGACTCCCATTGGCGCGGATAAACGTGTGGCGCTGGAGGCCATCGCCGAATCGCTGGGAGTGCCGATGACAGAGGTGCTGGCTTTTGGGGACTGGCATAACGATGTCCCGATGCTTGCGGCGGCGGGCGGGGCGGTGTTGATGGGCAATGCCCCCGCCACGGTAGCCGCCAAACTCAATCACCCGAATCTGTTCCGCACAGGGAGCAATGATGGGGATGGGGTGGTGCAGGCGCTAGAGAGGTTTGGGTTGTTGTAACGGGATGGTTTGGTTTATTCGCGCAGGCTGTTATTCTTCCTTAAACTCACTCAATAAAGCTGAATCATAAGTGTATATTTACTAGCACATTCCGTTTCATTAAAAGTCACCAACCCCCCCCCTATAGGGCAGTTATCCATAAATTTTTGTTGACTTCCTTAATCAGCGA
>CAZORO010000493.1:0-4468 GCA_964581845.1 uncultured bacterium | reverse complement strand
AAAGCCAACCTGACGGTCAATTCCCGCATAGAAGCGGTTATCCCGGCTGACATCATTGACCACTACCGGTTCGCGGTTGGATACAACCCATCCCACTATCCCCTGACCCGCCTTGAGACGAGTCTGACGAAGGTTGTCATTTCCCCCCTCGATGGTATGAAAAAGGAGATCTCCACTTTCCGCCTCGACCGTCAATAAACTACACCCCTCCACATCAAAGAGATCGAGCACCTTCTCAAGGATGACAGAGAGTAGCTCAGCCGGTTCCAGGGTACTACTGATCAGCCGGTTAACCTCGATCAGTTTTTGTAGTCTCTGTTGCGGTGGTGTGGGAGCCATGGTAGCTTCATCATATGGCGTGCCGGTTTCCCCGAATAGTGCAAACTGGCGTAAAAAAAGAAATCTGGCCCTGGGGATTCACAAAGTTACGATTTGTAGTAAGAATTGGTTCAATAAGAGAAAGTCTAACCACAATCGTAATGCTCTTTGGTTCCCCCTCGCCAAGGCTATGAAGGAGTGAAGAGACCAGGAGGGAGGCCTCCCCTCATGTGGTTTCCGCGAAACCTGTGGCCTTTGTCACTGCTCTTAGAGAGAGACCTCCCCTACCGCACACACGGAGAAGATATGCCCTTGTCCTTTTATTGTTTACTCCTTTCCTCCTGGCGGTGAAAAGCATCAAGCCGACTCCCGCCCCCGCAGGCCCCATGATCATCATTACTCCACTTCATGGATCTCCAAGTGCCTTCGAATTGGTGCGGGTCGAGCCGGACAGGGTCGAAGTCCGGAAGGAAGGAGTCCGGCTTCAATTCGCACGCCACCAGATCCGGCAGATCCGGGTTCCAGAGGCTGGTGATCTGGTGCTCGAGGCCGTTGGAATCCTCTCTCGTGTTGAGGCGGAGGATCTCTCAGCCTTTGAAACCTTGCTTCCTGAACTGGAAGCAAAGATCCCCCCACTCACAAACTTGGCAAACCGCTTCGGCTGGCTTATCCCGGATGCCTCATCCACACTCATTGCGATCGAACAGGCCTCCAAGGATATGAAAAGCACCCTTCAAGCCACCGCGAATCTTCAGGAAACTGGGAAACGGATCGAAGCCATGGCCAACGGAAGCCTTCCTCTCTCCGCGACCTGGGAAGATCAAATCAACCTTGCTCTTGCCGAAACCAACCGGATCCCGTACATGAAGATTCGTAAAGAGACCCTCGACCGCTTTCTCTCCATTCGGAGGAAGATCCGCTTGGATCTGACACAAGCGAATCAGGAAGCCACCGTGCGGGCTAGAAATCTCTTGGAGGATCTCCATTCCGAGCTCCAGGCTGGAACACTCACCGAAGCTGGCTCTGAGTTGCTCATCAAGGAAACCCGGCGTTATGTGGAAAGGGTTTTGGAACCCTCCGAGCGGGCCAGTCTCGAATCGCAACTGGCGAAAGCAACAGGAATCTGTCAGAAATGGTTCTCAGACCGGGCGGTGCGAGAGAGCAGCAAGGTGGTTCAAAGTCTCCTGGTCACGGCTCAAGCTGAGATCAGTGCCTCCTCACCCACGGTAAATCTTACATCCGTTCTCCCCAGGGTCTTCCAACTCAGAAGGCTGGTGGCGGAAATTCCCGAAAGCACAACGAAGAATTCACTCTCCACCCAGCTGGCCAGCCTGGAGGAAACTCTTCGTACTCTCCCCCCGCCTCGAGTTAAAGAGGGTCCTGATGTGGCGCAGGATGGAGAACAGCATCTTCCCGGCCCAGCGATGGAGATGGTAAAGACCGCCGTTCCTGTGGGGCAGGCCGCCCAAGTGAAATCGATCCTCCAAAACGCACTTACTGATTGGCGTTTCTGGGCGGGAATTAGCCTTTTTCTTTTTCTCCTTAATTTCAGGAAGAGAAAGACTTCCCCCACCGTTGCAATCCAGCCAGCGTCACCTCCCAAAAGTGATTTTGAAACATCAGGATCCATTGATTCATACCGAAAACCTAAGACTACTCCAGTTCCAGCTTTCCCAGAAATGATTCACGGAAAAGAAAGCACTTCATGGAAAGAAGGTATTGAGGATCCACTTCAACAGGCCAATGGGAGCAATGCTCAGGTGGAACTGGATGCATATGGATGCATCAAGAAAAAACGCAACACCCAGGGGTGAGTCACCAGAATGGTGCGGCATCTGCCAGAGTGGAAAGAGGTTCAGACCGGCTCGCGTGACCCGTATGTGAGTCTGATGAACTCAATCCTCTCTTCATTTCAAGGAGTATATGCCTTCCCGCATACGGTTTCTTGGTGCATTATGTTTGCGTATCGCCTCCATGGGATTGGTAGAGACGGAGAATGACTCCCGCATAAACCTTTGAATGTTGGAACGAGGAGGGAAAAATCATGCCGCATGCCCCGATCCTCTTATCTGGAGTATTCCGGTGGATCCGGACGAGCCCCCTGTCCATTTTCATCATTTTCACCCTGATCACCATCCTTCCCCTCTTGGGATGCTATGGGGAATTCGCCTTAACCAAGGAGGTTTACCGGTTCAATGGTGACATCAGCCCCGATAGCTTCATCCAAAGCGTTGTTTTGTGGGTGCTGGCATTTTTCTGGATATATAGCATCGCAATTTTCGTGGATGTGGTGATTTTCAACCTGATCGAGTTTTGGTCTGGCAACAATCCCATGGTCGCCAAGACCACCTTTAACAATCCGGACGGTAGTCAAGTGGTGATGACTCCTTCAAGTGATGGGAAGGAAGTCCAGGTGGATGTGATCCGTGATGGCGAGATGGTTGACACCCGCAGGATTGTACGTACCTCTGAGACTCACTCTGATATTTTTGACTCCAAAGGAGTACTGGTGGGAGGAGTGGATCGGAATGTAGAGGGCGGATTGGAATTCACCCGTCCTGGCACTGAACGCAAGGCAGTGCTCACTGCCGGGATGATCTCTCAGTTCAAGACATTACAGACCTCTGAGGTGCCAGCCGCCCAGTAAACCGGACCAAATGGCGGGATGAGAATTTCTTCATATTCCAAAAGTTTCCGTGGTATATCGCGGATAAGTCCGTAAGGAAATCCACTGGTGGTTTCATCTATTTGAGGAGTTTCCTGGTTTTTTCGGCTTCCCACTTGTTGACATCTGTCTCCCACCGTTTCCGCAGATCGGGAGCTGCCTCAAAGAGCTGTTCAAGGGCAGGAGTCAACTTGTTGGATTCGAGATCCCATCGGTAGGCATTGAGAAACATTCCGTAGGCTTTTTCATATTCCTTCTCGACAAAGTAGTTCTTGCCGAGATCAAGCGCATAATCAGGACGACGGTAGCTCTTCCCCCACTTGAACCACTTTTCATAAAGTTCGATTGATTTAAGCCGGTGGTCGCGTGCAAGACGTTCCAGCCCAATGCGCTGATAGCTGCGAGAGAGGTAGTCCTCCAATCGCGCGAAGGTGGGGTGTCTCTTCAGGCAGTCCTGGTAAAGGTCAATCGCCCTGAGAAGAGCCTCTTGCCTCTCAACCTCGGTCGCTCCCTCGGTGGAGATCTTAAAATAAGCGGTGGCCAGATTTTCGGCGCTGACAACCACATCACCGCGAAGCTCGCGGACTCTTTGGAAATGAGCAACAGCCTTTGTGTAGTTCCCAGATTGGAAGTAGTGGCCACCCAGAAGATAGTGGGTTTGGGGTTGATCCGGATTGAGTTCAACAGATCTGAGCAGCGGTTTCTCAGCCCCATTCTGTTTCCCACTCAAGGCAGCACGTCCAATCGTTAAATACCAATCCGCAGTGAAGCGTTGGGAGGCTGAATTGAAAAGGAGGATGGTGATTATGGCCGCGGATATCTGAAGGAGTGCACCTTTCGTGGCCATGGGCACCCATTTTCTCGCAATTGGGATCGAGTCCGATCTGACCAGGATTCGAGCTGTCAAACCCAGACTTCCTCCAGTCAGTGCCCAGAATGCCCAAGCACTTGGTGTCCAACGTAGGCTGACCGAGGTCAGGTTCTCACAGAAGGCGCCAAATATGCCAGCGGCCATCCCAGTCAACATCCAACCATCGGATGATCCCGAGGATGCTCTCCAGGCCCTCCAAATCCACACCATGCTTGACCCCAGGAATGTCAGGAATAGTCCCAGTCCAATAAGTCCCAGATCCGCGCAGATCTCCAGCATCTCGCAATGTGCATGCTCCATCACTTTTTCCTCTGGAGACTCCGACCAACCATATTCCTCGGCAAGGTCTCCCTCCAGGTAGTCGGGGAAGAAAACAGTGAAGTTCCCGGGAGTGACTCCAAACAGCCAGTTGTTATGCACCAGCCGCCAAGTGGTCTGGTAAGTGATAGTTCGGGCATGGACAGACTTCAGGCTCTGGTCCAGGTCTTGCTCTTTGTTTGCGACCAATAGCAAGACACTTGTGACGCTCGCAAAGGTTCCGATAAGCAGAATCAGCCCCAAGCAACGGCATGAGTTCCTTATCCATCGTGGGATCTTGGAATCCGTGGACCAAC
>CAZORO010000492.1:0-4479 GCA_964581845.1 uncultured bacterium | reverse complement strand
AGGTACGCCAGTCTCATGAGCCTTGTGGATACATCACGGAGGAGGTGGCTGCTCAGACCGGTCTGTGCGCGGGAATACCTGTCGTGGGAGGCGCCGCTGATCAGCCGGCTGGCGCGGTCGGTACCGGCGTGGTCCGCGAGGGTCAGGTGATGTGTTCGCTAGGGACTTCCGGTGTGATCTTCGCCGCCACACACAAGCCCCAAGTCGATCCCAAGGAACGTCTACACACCTTCAATCATGCGGTCCCCGAGTGCTGGTACCTGATGGGCTGCATGCTCTCAGCAGGCGGGAGCCTGGCCTGGTACCGGAACCAGTTTGCCGATGCCGAGCGAGTACTGGCCAAGAAGCGGAAGGTGGATGTGTATGACATCCTCATGGCCCAAGCAGCAGAGGTTCCCATTGGTAGCGAAGGGCTGTTCTTCCTTCCGTACCTGACCGGCGAACGTTCTCCGCATAAAGATCCTTATGCGCGGGGAGCCTTTGTGGGCTTGTCTGTCCGGACCACGCGTGCCCATATGATCCGTGCGATCGTGGAGGGAGTGACCTTTGGGCTACGTGACTGCCTGGAGGTGGTCCGTGAACAGAAGGTGAAACTCACCGAGATCCGTGCGACTGGCGGAGGTGCGCGCTCCAAGTTCTGGCGTCAGATTCTCGCGGATGTGTTCCAGACCGATATCGCCATCCTTGCCTCCGAGGAGGGGCCGGGTATGGGAGCCGCTATTCTGGCATCGGTTGGCGCGGGAGAGTTTTCGGATACGCGCGAGGCTTGTGACCAGATGCTTAAGGTGAAGACCCGTGTCTCACCCAACCGGAGCAACAGCCACCGGTACGATGAATTCTATCACCACTTCGTAACCCTCTATCCACTGCTGAAGCGCTCTTTCAGGGGCTGTGTGGACCTGGGAGCGTGAAAAGTCTCTTCGACCTCACCTCCTTCCCCTCTCCCCCTGGAGAGGGGAATTCTTCTCCCCCCTTCGCACTTTAGGAGAAGGGGAGACGGGGGGCATGAGGTCTTCGCTTAAGAAAGGCCCGGGGGAGTAAGGTTTTCAAATCAGATGTAGTACATCAATGCCGCTTGCTCATCCTCCATGAGCAACTCGACACGATGTAGCGCATCTGCCAGCGTGGTGGTGTCTAAAATCTTCGCGGTGGAGTCACGGACATCCTTCATGACCACACGGATACCGCAGCTGCGTTCATCCTTGCACTCATCGCACTTGCGGTAAGCTGTCTGACTGACACAAGGCAACGGCGCGAGAGGTCCATCTAGCAGACGGATCACTTGTCCGAAGGTGATGAGCTCGGGGGGCCGTCCAAGGAAATAACCCCCTCCCCTCCCTTTCTTGCTCTGAAGGATCCCATTGTTCTTGAGGTCAAGCAGAATCAGCTCGAGGAACTTCTTGGGAATACGTTCATTCTCGGCTATCTCCGAGATGAGGATGGGACCTCGTCCATAATCTCTGGCAAGAGCAAGTAGCGCTTGAAGGGCATATTTGGTCTTTTTGGTCAGCATGGGATATTAGTCGATTTTCTCCATAGAGATTGTCATAGACCGGGATCTCCCAGGAGTCAAGAAGGAATTATTAGCCATGAACACCAAAAACCCCAAGGACACAGCGAAAGAGCCTCCCCCCTCCCGCAATTCATCCAGGAGCCACTATCCTTCTCCGAAAATCAAAAGGCGGTTTTGTTTTCATGTCATCAGGTCTCATTCTTGGTATGGATACTTCCTCGGCATGGGGGAGTTTGGGACTCACTGACGATGCGGGATTGGTTTCCTCACGGACCGTCCGTGTTACGGAAGGCCATGCCAAGGGGCTGGCCATGAGGATTGAGAGTCTCCTTGCGGAACCTGGCCTGGGGGCGGGAGATCTGACCGCGATTGGAGTGGTGAATGGTCCGGGTTCTTTCACCGCCCTGCGGGTGGGTGTCTCATACGCGCAAGGGTTGGGGATGGGATTAGGGATCCCAGTGGTGCCGGTCAGGACCCATGATGCCATTGTGGAGGTGTTGCCGCCCATGGATGGCAAAGTTCTCGTTCTGATACCCGCTCGCAAGGGCGAGGTGTTCGCCCAATCCTTTACACACCAACGTGGTATAGGATGGGAACCGGACGGTGTGGTAGACTGTAGAAAGTTAGAAGAGCTCCTGCCTTTGGGGGAGGGAGCTGCGCTGGTCACCGGACCAGCTTTGGAGTTGTATACGAACGAGCTCACCGCGCTCTTTGGATCAGAAACCATGTTTTCACCACTCTCCTGCCGGTTCTCACGGGGAGAGGTGGTTGCGGAGTTGGCGCGGCGGGCACTTCGGAACAACTCCGGTTCCTATCCAGCTGAACAGGTGAGCATTCTGTACCTCCAGCCGCATGGAGCCATGACCATAGTAGAAAGGGAAAGAGGGAAGAAGGATGTCCGTGCGGAGAATCCATGAATCATTGCTCTGCGCCAGCTTTGTGATAATAGGCTGGGGGCTTGTTTTTCCGCAGGTTTGTTACGGTCAGGACCGGATCAACCAGAATTGGCAGGCTCAGGTGGAGAAAAAGCGCAAAGAGGCTGCCGAGAAAGCGGCCAAGGATCCCAAGTCCAAGGAGGCGGCACCAGTTGAGGGAACCGCGGTGATCGGCGGACGTAAGATAAAAGTCCGTGCAAAAATGACACCCACACCCACACTTAAACCCGCTCCGAAATCCAAACCCGAATCCGCATCCGGACCTGGACCCGCAGCCGCGGCCGGTGAGACTGAAGCGGCCACCATGACACCCACCGCGACACCGACTCTCACCGCCACTCCTACAGTGACCCCGACTTTCATTAAGGTTAAACGTCCCAAAGTCGTCAATGGCAAAATCGTGATGGTGGAGGTGGAAGTGACTCCTACCCCGGCGCCCGCCGAGGTGGCCTCGGGCACCACTACAAGTGCCTCCGCCTCCATGGTCATCCCGGCCACTGGTGACATGGCGGAGCTCCGGGATCGGCTCTTCGCCGCCGTAAACTCCGCCTCCAAACCGGTACAATTTACTCCCAAACAAACCGCCAAGCTCCGTGAGGAAGTCCTGGCAATCACCACCAAGAAGAAGGACCAGATCAAAGGCATCCTCGATGCCACCAAGACACTCCAGCTCCAGATCAAGGTCAACCGGTTTGCCGCCACCGCGAAAGGGGCTGTCATCGATGCCACTACCGCGCGCGACTTGATTAAGGTCCTCTGGCCCAAGTACGCCCCGCAACTTGATAAACCCAAAGCTATTGCCAAGGCTGTTCTTAAATCCTCTACTCAGGAGGAGTTCAACGGAGAACTTGAGGAGGATGACCTGTTCCTAGAGGAAGATGAGGATGAAACCGAATATGGCAAGGAACCGGAGATCTACATTGATCCCAGCACGGGGAAGTATGTTTACGAGGATGGAACCCCGGTTGAAGTGACTCAAGTACAAGCTCCACCCGCACCAAGGCCTACACCTCGTCCCGTCTACCGGCCTCCGGCCGATGACAACCCGCCTCCCGAATGGCAGGAACCACCACCGCCTCCGCCTCCAGGCCCTCCCATCGAGGAAGGCAATTATGAGGATCCAGGTCCCATTGAAGACAGTGGCGAATATATTGAGCAGGACAACGAAGAGATCGAATATGAAGAAGATCCCGCTTTTCAGGAGGAACCACAAGAACCGGATGAGCAGGAATATATCGAACCGGATGATTCCGAGATCCAGGAATACCAGGAAGAAGATTACACCGAGTTTGATGAAAACGATCTCGTGGAACAATTCTAAGTCCTTGGTGGAACTCCAAGGGATCTTGCGGCCTCACTCCTGGTGAGGTAAGACACCCCTTTGCCATGGGATCCATCTCAGTACCGTTAAAGGCCGCTTAACACGCGAATCCTTAGAGGATCGTGCGTGGATCGTTGTGTAAGGAGCAAGAAGTGTCACCTGAATCGATTCAAAGAACCCTCATCCTGGTGAAACCGGATGGAGTCCAGCGTGGACTGGTGGGGGAGGTCATTCACCGTTTTGAGATGAAGGGTTACCGCATACGTGGTCTCAAGATGCTGCGTTTACCCCGTGAAAAAGCGGAAAAACACTATGCGGTACACAAGGGGAAGCCATTTTACGAAGAACTGTTGGATTTCATCACCTCGGGCCCCCTGGTGGCCATGGTACTTGAGGGGCCAGGCGCCATCGCTATCGCGCGCAAGGTTATGGGCGCGACCCGTCCACTGGATTCCGAGATCGGAACAATCCGTGGTGACTTCGCTAACCAGACCCGGCAGAACATTGTGCATGGCAGCGATAGTGCAGAGACCGCCGCTTACGAGATCCCGATCTTTTTCGATGAATCGGAGTTGGTGTAAGTTCTATTTCAGCAGGTTGCGCAAGTGTTCGGCCAAGGGAGAGGCTTCCTGAAGCCAAGGGGGCCAATGACCGATGCCGTGTTGTGTCCAGATGGTACGCGCCAAGGCTCTCTGCTCATGGACATCACT
>CAZORO010000491.1:0-4481 GCA_964581845.1 uncultured bacterium | reverse complement strand
CGAGAGATGCTAAACATAGAGAATCCGTTTCTTCTCCACCGCGAGCTTTCCCTGAGTTCTTTTGCGGTTGTATTCTCGAATTTCATCCCGGAGAAGATCTGGAAGGGTATCCAAATAACTGCCGTTCTTCGATGCGTAATTAACCGCTCCTAGCCGCAATACCTTCACTACCAGGTCCTCATCCCCCACAGCTGTCACTAACACCACTGGTATCTCCATGCCACATTGAACCACACTCTTCAAAACATCCAAACCCTCCATGTCGGGTAAGTGATGATCTAGCAACAACAGGTCATATTTCGCATGGTGAAGCCGTTCAAGACAGTCCTGTCCAGTGTCCACGATCTCGATCTCAAAATCTGGAGCGTTCTCCGCAAAACGAGTACGAGTAAGGTCGGCATCTTGAGGATTGTCCTCGGCGTAAAGGACACGTATGTTTGGACTCATGACGGCCTCCTGATAGGTTCCGGAAATGGCGGTTCATTGGTCAACAGCCAGTAGACTTTAATATTTTTCACAACATCCGCGAATGCAGCGAAGTTGACCGGCTTAACGATGTAGGAATTGACGGAAAGCCCATAGGCTGTGGTGATGTCGGCATTTTCACGTGAGGTGGTCACCACGATAAACGGGACTTGTTTCCAGACAGGATGCCGGCGCGCCTCGCGTAACACTTCGATACCGTCTACCTTTGGCAGACGCAGATCTAGCAGCACTAACAACGGCAAGTTGGGATCATCCGGAGTCGAGTGTCCCTCAATGAATTGGAGTGCCTCCTCGCCATCCCGGCAGACAATCACTGGATTGGCTACATTACTCTCCTCAAAGGCTTGCAACATGAAATCAATATCCATGGGATTGTCTTCCACCAACAGAATGGGACGAGCCTGATGGAGAGGGAAATGAGCTTCCAGCTTAATCGGAATCTTTTCCATGGAGGAATCCCGCGCGGTGATGGCCTCAAGCAACCTCTCGGTGATCAGGTTCACAAAGTTGTGGTTAAAATCTGATTCTTCCACAACACCACTAACTGACCCACCGATGACAGCTTCAACAGTCCGGAGAATCTCCGCTGGCTTAGAACGCTTAAAAAGGAAATTCTTGACATCGTAAAATTGAGCAAGACACCGCACCTCTGGCATATCATTTGACGTAATCCAGAAAATCAATGGAATGGAGCTCAAGGCGGTATCATTCTTGAGTTGACGTATAAATTCCTGTCCACTCCTATCTGACAAAACCGGATCACAGATGATAAGGTCAAAATGTCCGGTACGGACATTAGCTAAAGCCTCGTAACACCCGGATGCCTCGATAACATGGTATTCCGCCGAGGCAAGAACAGCCGCTAGCACCATCCGGCTGGCTGGAAGATCATCCAAGACAAGAATAGTAACCATATTGATTCCCCAATGATATTAGTACTTGTGATCAGGTTTGGGTAATTCCACGATAAAAGTTGCACCCTGCCCAGGCGCCGATTCAGCATAGATCTGACCGCCTTGCTTATCCAACACCTTCTTAACGATGGCCAGACCAGCACCGGTTCCCTCGAAATCCTCCACACGTACCAGGCGATTGAACAAACCATAAATACGATCGTGGTATTTCATATCGAAACCAACACCATTGTCGCTCACGCTCAATCGCCAGGACCTCTCAAGGGCCTCGGCTTGGATCTGCACGCGGGGCGGATTGGCCTTTCGGCTGTATTTAATTGCATTGTCGATTAGGTTGGTCAACACCTGCACCAAACCACGCTCCCATGTCGATATAGTTTCGAATTGAATATCCACCAAGACTTCCACACCCTGTTCAGTAATAATCAGGCTGCGGTCCTGCAGGATCAGCCTAATCAGATCACGCAGGTTTACCTCGGTGGATGAAGGCGTCTCGGCATCCAAACGTGAATAATGAAGCAAGTCTTCAATAAGACGATCCAGGTTGCGCGATGCCGTGAGGACCTGAGACAGACAAAACAGGGCACGCTCGCTCATGCCAGCACAATGACGCCGGTCAAGTTCCTCGGCATATCCAGCAATACCACGCAAGGGTGCTTTCAAATCATGAGACACGGTATAGGCGAATGCCTTGAGTTCTTTGTTCTTTGCCTCCAACTGCATCGTGCGTTCGGCCACGCGCTGCTCCAGTGTGGCATTCAATTCCCGGATCGCATCCTCCGCCTGCCGCCGAGTGGTAACATCGCGTGAGACCACCAACACCTGAGATGGCCGTCCCTCCTCATCGTGAATTACACTACCCTGCGACTCGACATACCTCGTTTGGCCATTCAGGTCAACCAAACGATACTCCATCCGCTGACCTTTGCCAGTTCTAGCCGTTTCCTCGAAGGTTCGTTGCACTCTGAGTCTGTCATCAGGATGAACTTCCTCGAAGGAGCAAGACCCACGCAATTTTTCTGGATCGCCTAGAATGCTCTGATAGGAGGGGCTGTTGTAGATCCGGTTACCCCTCAAATCAAGCACCGCCACCAGGTCAGCCAGGTTTTCCATGATCAGGCGGAACTGTTCATCCCTTTGACGGAGCGCCTCTATTGCCCGTCGATACTCGGTAATATCCGCACCGATACTCAAGACCTCGGTCACATCGCCCTGTGGATCCCTGGAAACTTTGTTGGTCCAGGCAATCCAGACCCGTTCGCCATTCCGCCGCATGTTCTCGTTGATATTCTGCTCATATGCCTCTGGATCCCTGGCGATTGCATCAAGAAGCTGTTGCAGGTCCCGGCCCCCTCTCTCGGTCTTTGGAGCAATCGTCCCCACCACGTGACGGCCCAAAATCTCATCTTCGGTGTAACCGAAAAACCGCAGGCCAAATTTATTCAAGAAAGTAATCTCTCCCTGGTGATTCCAACGCAAGATGATACTGTTGGCGTTCTCCACCAGTTCACGATACATCTGCTCGCTCTTTTGCAAGGCCCTTTCGGTTTCTTTGCGCTCGGTCATGTCGTGAATAATGGCTATCGTACCAGCTGAAAGATCATCCTGCCGGATGGGAGCGACAGTCACAACGACTTCGCGCAATGATCCATCACTACGACGCAGCTTCGTCTCAACCGAAGCCAGACCTTTTTCCCGCAGATGGGCATACAGTTCCTGTCCTACCCGATTCCACTCCTCATCGCTCTCATAGAGCATCCGTGTGGTTTTACCAATGATGGTTTCCTCTGGGTAACCAAACTGCTCACACCAGTATCTGTTTGCACTTATGTACTCCCGGTTTTTCATGATGCAAACACCAACCGGGGCGGTATTAAAGAGGCTGCGGATGGTGGCTTCACTCTGGCGCAAGGCCTGTTCCGCGCGTTTACGGGCGGTGATGTCACGCACAATGGCCAAGAGCAGAGTCTCTCCCCCCAGATCCATCTTGCTTAAACTCACTTCTGCTGGAAATAGTGTTCCATCTTTCCGGCAGTGTTCCCATTCAAATGATTGGGGTCCCTCTGTAATTGCGAGGCGTATCTTTTCCAGGGCTTTCTCTTCCGACCTCTGTCCATCAGGTTGGACTAATGGTGAGAATTCGTAAGGAGAAGCGCCAATGATCTGTTCCCGGGTACAGCTAAAAATGGCTAATGTACGTGCATTACAGTCCACGAAGCGATCACGGTGCATGAGAAGGATTGAGTCGCCCGCGGCCTCAAAGAGAGTACGATATTTTAACTCACTTTCACGTAGTGCCTTTTCGACATGTTTCTGACCTGAAATGCTTCGATCAGACCTGGCAGACTGGCAACAGGGATTTTCACCATCGACAAATGGGTCTTGGACCGCGAAGTCTCCTAAAACGGGACAGAGATGATTTCTCCTGGCAAAGAGGGTGCCTTCCAGCCATCTCCACCAGGAGCCATTTTTTACAATGACCACATCCGTGCAGGTGTATAAAGCCCACAGTAATGCGGTAAGGGAAGTGGTTATCCAAATGGAGAGCGGTGTGATGAGACCTTTCGAGGTGAATAATGCGATAAGGATATCCGTCAGGGCCAACAGGATGATGATCACCAGTGCATACCTTCGCGGGGGGTGGTCCAATTGTTTTCTCATATACTTGGCATCTCCATCCTTGTGCAATATTCCTTAGCAATAACCATGCAATGAATTCTGTTCTCGAAAGAGATAGATGCATGATTGAGAAGAGAACCTTTTTTTATAATAATAACTATTTACAATATGATTGATGTTCTAGTCTCCTACAATTCGTTACAATATCCCACCTTTTAAATCCATTAGTTTGAACCCCTTGGGGTTATTTGGACAAACTCCGGCCTGGTATAAAGTGGCAACCTAATACTACAGCACTAAAGTCTCCTCGGGCACCGTTTAGCTTTACGCAAATCGATGCCCGCCTCATGTAATTGTCTAAGCCGTCACTTACGATGGTGGTCTCGCGCACCTCCCACACCGAGGGGCCTTTCCCGGTCTCCTTAATCTGCCACCTCTCCCAGGAAGGACCTCCACGCTGCC
>CAZORO010000490.1:0-4482 GCA_964581845.1 uncultured bacterium | reverse complement strand
GACCCTCCACCGTCAACCAACCGTCATACCCCACTTCCTTGAGGGCTGCGATGACCTTCGGGAAGTCAACACTTCCCCCGCGCAGGGTGGGCCACTCATTGCCATCAGGCGGGTTGAGTTTGTAGTCCTTGATATGGATCTTGCAGATCCGCTTACCCAGGACCTTGATCCAGTCTTGAGGCGGCGTGCCATACACGAGGTGGTTGGCCACGTCGAAATAGACTCTGACCCACTCGCTTTTGAAGGAATCCACAAAAGCCGCGAGCATCTCGGGACTCAGGAACATGTGGTTCCATACATTCTCGATGGCGATGATGACTCCTGTTTCCTTCGCGATTGGAATCAACTCCTTGACCGCCTTCTGGCATGAATCCCAAGCTTTGTCGTGAGCCTCGATGTAATCCTTATAGGGTGCGTTATCCCCCTCGGCCACTTGCGTGAGGTGACCCGTAGCAGGATCGAATTTAACTCGGTATTTGTCACGGTCGAGGTTTTTTATGCCTTCGATCCGTCCCGGTACCAATAGAATCTCATCGGCTCCGTATCCTTGAGCCGCATACATGGTGGCTATTGTAAAATCCTGATCTGCCTTCACCTTGACTGGATCGGGGCTGTTGTAGGCTGCCCAGCCACGCAAAACCGAATGGATCCGCACTCCAATTTTCTCGGCGGTTGCACAGACCTTTGCCGCTTCCTCACGGGTGATGATGGGGCCTTCCGCTCCCATAAGGCTGACTTCGACTCCATCGAGGCCGGCTTCCTTGATCTTATTCAATAGTGCCTCATCCGGTGGACCTGTGATGACTGCCTTGTAGAATTTCACGGCTTCTTTTTCCTTTCCTTTGGATTTCTCCGCCGCGATGGCCGCGAGGGGGGACATCTCGCCCGCCATACCGGCGGCCAGTCCCGCGAGGCCCGTAGTACGGAGGAACGAACGGCGATCATACCTTGTTTCCATGGGCGGTTCCTTTCTTACCCGTTCTTTTTTCCAGTACCGATCTTCCCTCAATCGGAGCTTAGGCCTCCGGAAGAGGTGGCTTTCGTGTATCGGCAAGAGTCTCCTCGAGGGTGACCGATTTCTTCTGTTCGATGCTCTGGCGGATCATCAAACCGATGATGGTCGACCCGACACCATTGGCCATTCCGGCATTCACCTTGTCCGGTGTGCCCTCCCTGACACACTTGAAGAAGTTCCCCAGGTGCTCGAAGGTGTCTCCTTCTCCCCCCTGGCCTTTGACAGTAATTTCGCCCTCGGCGGGCTTCTCGCGGAAAGTGGCCGTGGCATCCATCAGGTCCACACCACCCTTGGAGCCGACAATCTTGAAGTTCCAACCACCCGGAGAAGCAAAGTTGGGAACCTCGATGAAGGTGTGGGTATAACGGATAATCAGATTCTTGAATGGCTCGCCATATTCGATGAGCGCGGTGTAGAAAGAGGTCGTGTCTCGTCCGGGTAAGATTCCACCCCGGCCAATCGCGGTAACCGAGATTGGATGCTGTTGCGTGACCCACCACATCAGGTTGAATTCATGCACCGCCTGCTCCAGCATCCAGTCGCCCGACTTGGTACGGTCGGCTGCCCAGTTCTGTGCCACATCCACCGGGTTGAGACGGCTGAAACGGCCATCCCACAGATCACCAATCAGCCCATCCTGGACCTTCTTGATAATATCCCGGCGTTGCTCATGGGCGGCCCACTGAGTGCCGATCTGCATGACCACATCGGGATGTTGTTTACGTACTTCCTGGATCTCCTTGAGCTCCCAAGCGGTGATGGACATTGGCTTCTCGCCATAGAAGTGCTTCCCTCTCTTGAGCGCGTCGATGTACATGATAGTGTGCCAATAGCAGGGAGTGGCCATCACGAAGCAATCGATATCCTGCCGGTCGAGTATCTTGCGGTAAGCATAGGGAGCATCACCAATCCCTTCGGGACGTTTGCCGGAGGCTTTCTCGACCATATCCAGGGCGGTGTTCAGATTTACATCAGTGATGTCGCAGATCATAGGGACTTCGAGGTTTTCGTGTTTTAGTGTTTCGCTCAGAAGAGCCTGGCCACGTCCTCCCGTCCCAATGAATCCCACACGGAGTTTCCGGTCTCCCACCGGCGCTGCGGCGCCTACAATAGCGTTCAGTCCCATTCCAGCGGCAAGTCCCGCAGCGGAACTGACTTTGATGAAATCTCGACGCGATAACTGTTCGGGTGACATGAGCAACCTCCCAAGGTATTGTTGAAAAAAAGCTAGAGTCTTTGGCTCAAAGCATTGTGGCATTCTTTCAGGACCGGGAGAGACGGTCAAGCCGCTGAAAAGAATATGAATCTCCTCATTCTCGGTTATGAGCTTCCTCCCATTGGTGGAGGCACGGGACGTTCACTCTGGCATCTCCTTCAGGCCTGGCCATGGGATTCCGGCTGGGAGATCGACATTTGGACCGCAGCTCCTCCAGTCAGTGTTCAGCATGGTTTCCCGTCCTTTGTTCGTGTCATGGAGTTCTCCTGCCTGAAAAGGGATCTGCACTATTGGAGGGCCCATGAAATGGCTCTCCTGCTTTGGAAGACCTGGCGTAAAAGCCTGGATGACTCACACTATCCCGATGCGGTTTTAGTCTGGGGAGCGTGGCCACTCGCGCCATTGCTTTTGAGTTCACTTGGAGATGTTCCCTCGATTCTCTCCCTCCGGGGTTCGGATGTACCAGGATTCAACCCACGCACCTCAGGTCCTTTATGGAGGTTTTTGGCCTCCTCCATCTGGAACCGGGCGTCGGTTTTAACCGCCAACAGCCCCGCGCTCGCTAAACTGGCCAAGAAAACAGCCCGGAGGATTCCTATTGAAGTCATCCCCAATGGAGTCGTCATTCCCGAGGGAACCACGGTAAGAGATCTCCCGGCGGATTTCATGGAGGGCAGAAGACCCTTCCGTATCCTCTCTGTCAGCCGTCTGATACCTCGTAAGCGGGTTGAATGGTTGATTGAGGCGGTGAGTGTGATCCCGCCCAACCTGCGGCAGATATTGGATGTGATCATTGCCGGAGATGGCCCTGAACGGTACCGACTTGAGGCCATGGTTCAGGAGCTGGATCTGGTCAACCGCATCCATTTCTCCGGTGCGGTCTCGAATGACCGGTTGAACCAGCTTTATCGGGATGCGGACCTGTATGCACACACTTCCATGGCCGAGGGTCTCTCCAATGCCCTGCTGGAGGCCATGGCTACCGGGCTTCCCTGTATCTGCGCGGAACCTACCGGTTTCGCCGACCTGGATGCAGCAATCCTCCCAGCTGAGAGTACGGGGAAACTGGCTCAACAGCTTCTAGCGATCATGGCTAGCCCAGAGGCGTATTCGGAATTTAGCCTTGCCTCTCTTAAAGCTGTCTCCCAATACACCTGGGAGCCGGTTGCAAACCGCTACGTCGAACTTCTCAATAGCCTTATTAAGCGGACTTGATTGACACCTACTCCTTCATCGGGTTCAATCGATCAGGTTTGGTGAATCCATGACTAGCTTTTTTTGTGAAGGACCGTTAACATCTCTACACTTCAGGAAAGGATGTGGGGATGCCATTTCCGAGGAGTTGACCCATGCCTGAAAGCGCCGTGAAACTGGCTGAATGGCTACGCCGCAAGGAGATCAGCGCGCGGGAGGTGATCGATGACCTCCTTCCAAGATTGGAGGAACGCAATCGCGAGCTCCAGGCCTATACGTCGATTTGCGCCGAGGAAGCGCGGAAGACCGCCAATGAAATTGATGAACGCCGTGCCAAAGGCGAGGAACTGCCACCTTGGGCGGGACTCCCCATCGGGGTGAAGGATGTGCTCTGCACCAAGGGCATCCGCACCACCTGTGGATCGAAAATGTTGGCCAATTTCATACCTCCCTACGATGCCACGGTTGTCCGGAAGCTGAAAGAAAATGGGTTCATCATAGTCGGAAAAACCAACATGGATGAATTCGCGATGGGCTCCTCTACCGAAAACAGCGCTTTCTTTACGACCCGTAATCCTTTCGATCTGGAGCGTGTTCCCGGCGGTTCCAGCGGTGGCTCCGCCGCCGCTACCGCCGCTGGCATTCCTCCTCTAACACTCGGTTCCGATACCGGTGGCTCGATTCGTCAACCCGCCGCGCTGTGCGGGTGTGTCGGCCTCAAACCAACCTACGGAAGGGTGAGCCGGTATGGTCTTGTTGCCTTCGCTTCCTCTCTGGACCAGATCGGCCCCTTCGGCCAGACGGTCGAAGATACAGCTATGCTGCTGGGAGTGATCTCGGGTCACGACCCCATGGATGCAACTTCAATCCCTGAAGCAGTCCCAGATTATCTTGCGGCGCTAGAGGGTGATATTCGCGGCGCTAGGATCGGTATTCCTAAGGAATCACTGGGCAAGGGCCTTGACGTGGAGGTAAGGTCAGAATTTGAAAAGGGGCTTAAAACCCTGGAGTCCCTGGGCTGCGAGCTGATCGAGGTGGAAATGCCTCACTCGGATTA
>CAZORO010000489.1:2217-4490 GCA_964581845.1 uncultured bacterium | reverse complement strand
TAGGAATAAAGAGTCTGTGAGGGGGCGATACACTTCAACCATGGGGTTTCCGCGGTGATCGCGCCAACCTCAACCAGCGGTGCATCGACTGTGGCCCAGGTCACTCCATAATCCTGGTTCGAAACATCCACCCAGCGCTGGATTGTAAACCAATTTTTGCAGGAACCGGGCAGCTGATCGGCTTCAGGACGGACCACTGCCCAAGGGATATCCATGCGCATGACCCCATCGGGGACATTGAATGGGAACGCGAAATGAACTCCCTCTTTTTCGCGGACCTTCTCCTTGTCCACCGTATTGATCAGATCTATCCGATCGATACCACTTATGATTCGGACCTCTCGCAGGAGTTTACGGCACCCAGGAGCCTCGGATTCAACAAGGAATGACGCTTCCAGTGGTCCGTTTTCCTTTGCTGAAATCTTGACTTGCCCATTGCGTTGGGCGCCAGCGGGATCATTGCCGGGAACATAAAAATAATCATTCAGCCCCAAGCCATTGGCACTGTCCACAAGTTCCGTATCCAGACCGGCCATCCTGAGGCTGGTGATGGCTCCGGTCTGTTCATTGAGAGTCAAGGTGAGTTTCTCATTCGAAAGGGTGTTTCCCTCCGCTTTCGCTGAACCTTGGGGATTTGCTGCCCCCGCGCCGAGGTGGAATCGCGCCGAACTAAAGGGAGCGATGTCTTTAACCAGAATGGCTAGCTCCCCAGTGGACAGACGTTGTGAGGGAACCTCATTTCCCTTTGAGTCAGTCACCCGGTCCCCCATAAGAGCCTGGCCAGCATACAGCAGGACCACCTCGGTTCGTGTCCAAGAGGAGGTGTTGAAGACCATGATCGTTTCAGCTGGACCGAGGGGAGCCGGGTAAACCGATAGGGCTTTTACCAATAGGCCGTGGGACTGTTTCTCAGCATCCACCGCAAAAGCCTGCTTGATCTTCCATTGGGCCTTCACGAAATCGCTGCCGGGTTCGCTGATGCTGTTGTGCGCGCCCCAGGTGTGCTCATCGTAAAGGATGACATTGCGCCAGGCCTCACGGAAATCCTTGGCGGGATAGCCTTTGGGATCGAGCATAGCCCACAGGGTCTCGGCTTGACTGAGGCGTTCAGCAGCGGCCCGGTTCTGAGCGGTTTCCAATGCCGAGGAGGCCACGCCATCCTCCCAATATGGGGTGAAATCTCCACAACGCGCAGGGACCTTATTCCCGTAATGGCGCTCGAAATCACGGAACATCCCTCTGGCAGTGGAGATCAGGATCTTCGGGTAGGCATAACGGCTGTTCCAATCCTTCACGAAGTCGCTGAGTTCAAGATCGGGAGGGCCATTGTCTCCTCCAATGTTGTACCTCAAGCCCACAATGTCATAAGGGAACTTGGCTGCATCGAGCCGTTGGAGGTATTCGAGGACTCGTTCACCATCCCGGAGCGGTCCCCGGTGAAACCAGGAGTATCCCTGGCCATGGACCCACACCAGGACCTTGGAGTCACCAGACGGGGAAACCCAATAGAAAGGACGGTCCGCCCATTCGGACAAAGTGAGCCCGATCCGGTCACCGAGATTGGGACCTATGGAGAAATACTTTATTCCACTCCCGGCAAGGACCGGCACCATACCCCATGTATAACCGGGGACATCGCTGATCATGGCTGTCTCAATGGGTACTCCATACTCACGGCGTAGTTGACAAGCGAAGTCCAAGAGGCGGACCAGTTCCTCGGGACGGCAAAGTGCTGTGAGTTCATTGCCATACAGAGCATTACACTCAATCCATCCCTTCTTGACCGCCTGAATGAATTCTCTCTTCTTCGCTATTGGTGCAGTTTTCAGGAGGCTGTCCACCGCCCAAAGGACCTCCGAGTTCCATTTGAATTGAGAACCCGGCGGATAGGATTCGGTCTTGCGGGCCGCCTCGATGTACTCCTCAAGAAACCGTACCTGGTCCTTCTCAACCTCGGTCTGAACTTTGGTGTAACCGATATCCACATGCGAATGCGGCATGAGGTAGACCGTCCACTTGCGGACAGGTTTAAGGACCACTTTCGAGATGGCGGCGGGTTGTCCCGTAACCTGAAGCGAAACCTCAACTTCTTTCTCCTGATCCACAGCGGAGATATTCACATCGAAGGTTTGCTCCCCCTCTTTTACTGTCACCTCTTGGGATTCGGCTCCCGGAACAGACAAGACCGCTTTCACCTCTCCACCTGTGTGCGCGGCAAGAACACGTACCACCTGGACCATGGAGCCATTTTTTTCAAGAAGAAGTGGAGGGCT
>CAZORO010000489.1:0-2207 GCA_964581845.1 uncultured bacterium | reverse complement strand
CCATGGCAGAGACCTCCGTAAGCAATGCGAACAGACAGGCATAACCAACAAGGGAAACGACAGATACAGGGACACCGGACCTCCAGAGCGATTTCATCTCTGTTGCTCCTCCTGGAAAGTGGGGTTAGACCTTGTGCAGTGTCAAAGTGTCAGAAAATCCTATCCTACACCCATGCGTCACCTTCTCTAAGAGGGTAGAATTCCAAAACAACCAAACAACTCATGATCCAAACTGAAGACCTGAACCAATTCCCGGAGGAGCCAGGGGTGTACCTGATGAAGGATGCCGCGGGAACCATTCTTTACATCGGGAAGGCGGTCAACATCCAAAGCCGTCTTAAGTCCCATTTCAGCAATGGCCATGCCCCCGGCAGCTTTACCAGCAAGTTGCCAGCATTGATTTCATCGTAACCAAGAACGAGCTGGAGGCACTTCTGCTCGAAATTTCACTGGTCAAGGAGAACCTGCCCAAGTACAACGTCCAACTCAAGGATGACAAACGATATCCCTACCTGAAACTGACCCTTAATGAGAAGTTCCCCCGCCTTTTCCTAACACGAACCCTCCCCAAAAAGGGGGAGTTCAAACGCAGCCGGACAGGGGCTGCGCCACGGTTTTTCGGCCCCTTCCCCCATGTACATGAAGCACGGACGCTTTTCCAGAACCTACGAGAGATTCTGCCCATCCGCTCCTGCAAGATACCCTCGGAGGAACTCAAGCTCGACCGTCCCTGCCTGGAATTTGAGATGCACCACTGCCTGGCTCCATGTGTTGAGTCGATCTGCAGTGAGAGCGAGTACCGTGAGATCTCGCTCAAGGTCCTCAAGTTTCTGGATGGGGATCACAAAGGCATCAGCCAAGAGCTCGAACGGCGGATGCAGGAGTCGGCGGAGGAGCTCTCCTTCGAGAAGGCTGCCATCTACCGGGATGCTCTCAAGGCCCTGGAGACTTTCCGTGAACGGCAAACCATCTCGCTCATCGAGGAAGATTCGGAGGACTATCTCACCTGCGCGAGAGTGGGCAATGAAACCTGTGTGGTCTGTATCCGCAGGCGCCGTGGAAGCATCCGCGGGAGCGAACACTACTTCCTGGATGCCGAACCGGAAACTGAAATGCCCGAGATCCTCGCCGCCTTCATCACCCAGCATTATGAATCGGCTCCAGAGATTCCACGCCGGCTACTTTGCTCGGTACTTCCCGCCTCCGCTGAAGCGTTGGAATCCTGGTTGACCTCGCTCATCGCCAAAAAGGTAGAGGTCCGGAAACCACACCGTGGGCCAAGGGTACGTTTGCTCAATCTCGCGGTTAAGAATGCCGAATACTACGCCGCGGAACGTTATCGCAAGTCCCATGGTGGTAAACGCAGGATCGATGAAGGGGTTCTACGCCTGGGTGTCGACCTGGGTCTTTCCCCTCTCCCAGTAAGAATCGAGGGGTATGACATCTCCCACCATCGTGGCGAGGAACCGGTGGCTTCCATGGTGGTCTTTGAAAATGGGGTTCCCAAGAAATCAGACTACCGCAAGTTCCGCATCAAAACAGCAGCGGGCGGAGATGATTTCCGTTCGATGGAGGAGGTTATCAGCCGGCGCTTTTCACACAAGCAGGATGAGACCTTCGGCGCGCCTCCGGACCTGGTCCTCATCGATGGCGGACCAGTTCAACTCGAATTCGCCCAACAAGCTCTCCAGGCAGTTGCCACCCGCCACGAGGAACCTTTGCAATCCCGCCTCCTCGCTCAGCAGATGGTCAGCCTGGCCAAGCACGAGGAGGAGATCTACCTGGTAGGTCAGAAAGAACCGGCGCGTTTAGATGAAAGAAATCCTGGACTTCAATTGCTTCAACAGGTACGGGATGAGTCCCATCGTTTCGCGATTGGATTTCACCGTAAACGTAAAGCGGCGGATAGAAAAACCTCGGCTCTGGCCGCGATTCCAGGCATCGGCCCCTCACGGTTGGAGAAACTGTTGATCCGTTTCGGTTCGGTTGAGAAAATTGCGGAGACAACCTCTGAAGAGCTTTGTATCTTGCCAGGTATTACAATTGAACTGGCGGAAGAAGTGGTGAGAGTGAGCCGGGAGATGATCGAACATCCTCAGAAGTGAAGGAACATATCCCCCCACCCCAACCCTCCCCCGCCAGGGGGGAGGGAGCGTTTTCCTCCTCCCCCTTTGCGGGGGAGGGCTGGGGTGGGGGGTGGAAAGAGC
>CAZORO010000488.1:0-4513 GCA_964581845.1 uncultured bacterium | reverse complement strand
CATTCCGAGAGCGATGCCTCTCTGCATTTCGAGGTCAAGGACACCGGTATCGGGATTCCTGAGGACCGGCTCAACCGCCTTTTCAAACCTTTTTCCCAGACCGATGCTTCGATCTCGCGCAGGTTTGGTGGCACGGGCCTGGGATTGGCAATTTGTAAGCGTTTGGCAGAGTTGATGGGAGGTGAAGTCGGTGTCGAGAGCGAGGAAGGTAACGGATCGACTTTTTGGTTCAATGCGGTTGTGGGGCTTTCCAAGGAACACGACACACTTCCCACAGCCGAGGAATTGGTGGGAGTCAGGGTGTTGGTGGCCGATCAAAGCCCAACCTACAGAAGAGTGCTCAGGTACTATCTTCAGTCCTGGCAATGCGTGGTCCAGGTAGCTGACTCCGGAAACAAGGCATTGGATGAGATTCGTAAACAAGACCAGGCGGGAGAGCCTTTTGATTTGGTTCTGGTGGAGTTGATACTCAGTGATATGACTGGAGAAGCTTTTGGAAGGAGTATCAACCATCTCAAATTGAGCCGGATTCCCGAGCTGATAATGATAGCGAATTGGGGAAAACCTGGGGATGCTCAGGTGATGCGCGCGGCAGGTTTCGCTGGATATCTGACCAAACCCATTCGTCACTGTCACTTGAGAGAATGCCTCTCGGCCGTAATTGGACTGAGCAAAACCACCGCAGTGAACAAAGCGGAGAAACCTTTCGTAACTCGCTTCACACTGGCCGAGAACAAGAGACGTAGAAGCGCGAAAATCCTACTGGCTGAAGACAATCGCGTGAACCAAAAAGTGGCTGTCCGCATGTTGGACAAGCTGGGCTACCGTTGCGACATCGCAAGCAATGGACTCGAAGCCTTGGAAGCCACTAAGGCATCCTCCTACGACTTAGTTCTCATTGACTGCCAGATGCCTGAGATGGATGGATTCGAGGCGGCGGAGAAACTCCGCGATTGGGAGAGTGGTAGGGGTTCCAGACATCTCCCGGTGATCGCCATGACGGCGAGCGCCATGGATGGGGACCGGGAACGATGTTTGAATGCCGGCATGGATGACTATCTTACCAAACCCATTAACCTGGTTGAGTTAAGGGCGGCGCTTGAGAAATGGATTCCCCTTTCTCCGCTTGGTAAAAAACCATCCGAATCCGCCAATTTCCGCTACGGAGAACCAAGGCCTCTACCATAACAAACTAGAATCTGGATTCAGACTATGAGCTCACTTTTCCTCGGTGTGGATGCTGGTGCCACCAAGACCCATGCGGTTCTCATGGATTTTTCGGGCAAAGTACTGGGAGCCGGACACAGCGGATGTGGAAGCCATGAGGTTGCAGGATACGAGCATGCCCTTGAGTCTCTCTCTCAGGCAGTCGAGAGAGCCTTTACTAGCGCGGGAGCAACGAAGAAAGACATTCGTTTCGCGGCTTTCTGTTTGGCGGGTATTGACATCCACGCGGATGAAATTGAAGTCTCACGGAGGATGCTCAACCCGCTTTTGGGAAAGATTCCGTATCTCCTGAAAAATGATGCCTTTGGATGTCTACGTGGCGGAACCCGGGACACATTTGGTGTCATGATCAATTGCGGGACTGGACAGGTCGCGGTCGGACGGAACCGCGCTGGTGTCGAGATCCGTGTGGGAGGGTATGGCTGGGATTTTGGCGATTTCGGCGGAGGAGGCGCCATCACACAGGCTACTCTCGCGGCAGTCGTACGTGACAACGACGGGCGTGGGGAACCGACTCAGCTGACCGGGATGGTTCTGTCCGCCTCTGGTTGCACCAGCGTTCCCGAGTTCATTGAAAGGAGCTACCGCGACGGAGAATTTGTCCGCGCACTGGGGCTACCGAAGATTGCCTTCAAGGCATCACGGCTGGGAGACCCCGTAGCGCGGCGGATTATCCTTGCCATCGCGGATGAAATGGCGGTGACCGCGATCGCACTGATCCGTAAACTTGAAATGCAACAAGACAATTTCGATGTCATCACCGCCGGGAGCGTATTCAAGGGAGAGGATCCAGTGTTCCTGGAAGTAATTGGGAACAAGGTCCACGCGGTTGCACCGGGGGCACGCTTGCGGATGCCGCTTTATCCACCGGTCATCGGCTGCGCGCTTCTGGCGTTGGAGTCGGTTGATCTCCCTGTCACGGAGGAGACATACACAAAGATTGAAAAATCCCTCAAGGGAAAGGGGCTCGATTAACCATGCGAAAGATCAGCGTCATCGGCGGAGGAAGTTCATACACCCCAGAGCTCCTGGAAGGTCTTCTACAACGAAGGAAAGTTCTGGATCTGGGTGAGATCTCCCTGATGGATATCAATGCTGACCGGTTAAAGATCCTCGGAGCACTGGGGACCCGGATGGCCAGGAAGCTTGAAGCCGATGTTTCCATTCACACAACACAGAGTCTGCCGGAAGCAGTCAAAGATTCCTCCTTTGTCATCACACAATTCCGTGCTGGGGGCATGGAGGCCCGTATCCGTGACGAAAAACTCGGCCTCCGTCACGGTCTGATCGGACAGGAAACAACTGGAATTGGGGGATTTGCCAAGGCCCTGCGCACCATCCCCATCATCCTGGATGTTGCCCATGAAATGGAACGGAATGCGCCTGGGGCATGGCTGATCAACTTCACCAATCCATCCGGTCTGATCACAGAAGCGGTTTTGAAGTATTCCACGGTGAGGGTTATCGGGCTTTGTAACAACCCCATCGGCTATACCATGCTGGCTTCACGTGCTTTTGGTGTTCCACCCGAAACAGTGGAACTCGATTATGTGGGACTCAATCATTTCTCATGGGTGAGGGGCTGCAGGGCAGGAGGAGAGGACCGTTTCGCGGACTTCCTGGAGGAGGTGGCCAAGGAGTTCGAGAAGGAAGACAAACCCTCCGGCAAAGCGATGGCAAAATGGACACGCTTCCATGGGCTCGTGCCGAACAACTATCTTCAGTATTACTTCTGCACCGAGCTGATGCTCGAAGAACTGAAGTCCAAACCCAAAACCCGTGGCGAGGAAGTGGCTGAGCTTGAGAAAGCTCTCTTCGAGAAGTATGCCGATCCGAATCTCGATCAGAAACCCGAAGAACTGGAAAAACGCGGCGGAGCCTTCTATTCCACCGCCGCGGTCAACCTCATGGAGTCGATCGTTACCGACCGTCAGGATATCCAAGTGGTGAATGTGTGTAATGGGCGCACCATCCCCGAGCTTCCAACCCATGCCTCGGTGGAGATTCCCTGCCTCATTTCGGCGGGTGGGCCCGCGCCTCTCCCTCAAAAACCTCTACCGCCTGAGATTGTGGGTTGGTTGCAACTTGTGAAGACCTACGAAGCCCTTACAGTGAGAGCAGGCGCCACGGGTGACCGGCGTGCGGCACTGATGGCGCTCGCGAATCATCCGCTCATCCGGCGTGTCCATGAAGTCGAGGACTTGTTCGAAGAAATATTGAGCGAGAACAAGGGATTCCTGCCCCAGTTCGAATAGACACCTCTTTATCCCGTACTTCGAGGAAGGAGGGAAGAAAAATCACGGTACAAAGAGGACAATATCTCCTCCACTGTTCGAGCCATTCGTCGGCGAGTAAACGGGAAGCTCCTGGGCATAGCCATCCTTGGTGTCGGGACCGATGCTCCACAGTACATAGGCTGCGTTGGGATACTTGTAGCGGACGGGACCATATCCAAGAATGGAATAACTCCGCGTGTACTTGTAAGCGATACCATTCCCCCAGCCACGGCAATGAGCGATCTTACTGCTCGTGTAGTGGTACAAGTAAGGCGCACCACTCGCGCTTGGATTCCCATTCAACTGGAATTGATCTTTTAGTTCCGCGTTACTGAGATATTTGATGGGTGTGGTGAGCAGATAAGCAACCGCCTCATAACTCCAATAAGGTGCTTGGTTGAACACACCGGTTCGCTTGTTGCAATCCGTGGTGGGCATGCCGGTATCTCCATCCGATCCTTTCGCCGCTTCCGTCCCACGATGATTGAAGGGGTAAGAGTTGTAGTCTTGGTAATAGGCCGCATGGACTGTTTCGAGTGTTTTGAGCTCCGCTTTCACGCGAGTCACCTTGGCCCGTAATTGGGCCTCCAGGAAATTGGGTAGCGCGATGGCGATAAGAATGAGGATGATTGCGATGACGATGAGAAGTTCGATCAGGGTGAAACCTCGCCGGTTCCACCCACAACCAAGAAAACGCTTGGAAATCATAAGACCGACTCCTTCCATTGATACCTGGGATAGATCTGGTCCCACTTACCATTTTAAGATAACATAATGTTATAATATAATCAAGCCTGTGGTGCCTTGAAATTACCTCTCGACACAACGGAAAGTGGGGAATCCATCCCTCCTAGGAGAAAGGATATCATCATTCTGGTGAAACGCCACGAGTTGGGTGTTTCTTTTTTCGCTGATGGTTTGGAGAAACCTGCAAAAGCGGCTATTTGACTCGGGTAGCCAACAGGGAGTTGGAAAGTCTATTTGAGGAAGGTATTGCTGAGGATAAGGTC
>CAZORO010000487.1:0-4531 GCA_964581845.1 uncultured bacterium | reverse complement strand
ACACATACCTTCTCACTCTGCCTTGGGAACAAAGTCCGCATGGAATGGTGGTAGCCGCCGAGAGCCAAACCGCGGGGAAGGGCCGTCATGGTAGACGCTGGCTTGCCCCTCCATATCGTAACCTCTCCTTTAGCCTCATCCTTCGTCCAAAGAAGAACCCAGGAGGGCTGGTCACACTCACCGCCGCTTGTGTTTCAGTCAAAATCCTCCGCGGCCTTTCGATACCAGCCGGAATCAAGTGGCCCAATGATGTGATTGAGATCAACTCCGGGCACAAGCTCGGCGGTATCCTCTGCGAAGCTCGCCAAGAGACCGATACCTCACTGCGTCTTGTTCTCGGTATCGGACTGAATGTGAACCTGGACAAGGAAGACCTTCCGGAAGAGATCCGTGATCAGGCCACCTCGCTTCAGATCCTCCTCGGACATCCAATCAATCGAAACGCTCTCCTTGTTTCACTTCTGCAGTCCTTCGCGGCTGCCTGGATCGTGCTGGAACAGGATGGGGGTGAAAGCCTGATTCGGGAGGCGAGGCCCCTTTGCATCACCTTGGGCTGTAACCTGCGTTTGGAGTCGCATGGACAGGCCATCGAGGGGATGGCAATAGATCTTGATTCCAAAGGGAGACTCGTGCTTCGCCTGCCGAGTGGAGTGCATCGGGTTGTCGAGATCGGGGAGATACGGAAAACCAGGCGCGTTGACTGATTTTATCCCACTTTCGGATTCCCATTCCCATCATTGACCAAATGCGTACCCGCCGTGATGGAGCACCCCGGTGGGATGATCAGGTCAGTCGGATGGTCATTGACCACCAGGCACTCCTCGCCCACCGTGACATCCTTGCTGAAAATGATCTTTCCCGGTCTTCCACTTTCCGAAATCACTGTTCTGGCCACCACCGCCGCGCGGATCCTGACCCGCTCGCCGATCTCCACCATCCCGTTGATCTCGGTGTTCGCCCCGATCACCGAGTGGTTCGCTACCAAGACCGGGCCGAAGATCCCCACATCGGTTCCGATCAGCACAAAATCGCCGATAGCCGGGTGACGTGGCTTGACCTTGTCGGTGATTCCTCCCAAGGTGCAGGGATAGATGACGCACCCGATTCCAATCCGCCCTGTCTGCCCAGTGGTGATACCACGGTGGGGATGCTCCAGGAAATTGGCGTCGCCAATCACCGTCTCCGGATGCAAATCAGTCTGAAAGAGCGAGGCTGCTTGTTCGGATATGATCCGCGGAAGCATGGGCGCTGGCCCCGCCGCTGCCTTTCCCTCCGCGAACTCTCCCCCCAATGCGAGCGTATGGGCGATATCATGCATCAGCAAGGCTTTCCAACCAGGATAGGCCCGCTCGACTAATCTCCGCTGGTAGTCGATGGCATAGTCAAATCCCGCCTCCTTGAGGAATGTCAGATAGATCGAGGGATTACGGGCTTGGATGGCCTCATCGATGATCGAGATCAGATCGAGACCTCCTAGTTCCTGACGCCGTTTCTCATTGCGCAAGACAAAGGCATCCCACACTGCGGGGTCTTTCAATGAGGCGAAGATGTTCCAACGTGCTCGTTCACGAAACTTGGGCAAGAGGGATATCAAGTTCAATGCCGCGAGCGCGGCATCTCCAGCGGCTCGTTCTTTTTCCTCCTCCATCCGGAAGAAACTCTGGAGCACTCCATAAAGGTGCTCCAGAGTCCATGCAAGTGCTTCTTCCTGATTTCCCCGAGTGGTTTTTTTCTTTTCCGGACAAACAAACACACCCGGCACAATCATCTCTTGGATCACATTCAGGACTCTCTCCACCTCAGTCCATGCCGCCGATCCGGTCCCCAAACATCGAACAGATTTCTCCATCGGTGGAGGACAGAATGTGAAATGACTGAGGTCATCGGAGGTATAACTCTTCTGGAGATCAACTAGGGTACTTCCAAGAGTTTCCTTCCGGAGTAACTCCAAAGATGGAGGGAAAGACAAGGTCATGGAATTTGTCATAGTATCCACCAGTACTAAGATAATGGCAGTATCCGGCCTTTTCCCATCCGGTCAAGGGCGTGGAGCCGCCACCATCCATGGGTTTCCGGCTTCAGTCATGCGCTTGTTCGGGGTAGCATTTCCCTCTGATATACAATCTTCAGGGAGGCACTTCACCCGTGACCAAGATCCTTGTCACCACGACTTCTTTTCAAGACACCCCCGGCGAGCATCATGACATGTTAAATTCTCAAGGGTATGAGATCACCCGTGAAAGGGGCCCTCTACCCGAGGAACGTATGCTCCAACTTGTCGGCGATTTCGATGGCATCCTGTGCGGGGATGATGCTTTCACCCGCAAGGTGCTCGAAAAGTGCCGTCCCAAGCTCAAGGTTCTCAGCAAGTATGGTATCGGTGTCGACAAGATTGATCTCCAAGCCGCGACCGACTATCGGATTCCGGTTACTTACTGTCCCGGCGTGAACCACACCACCGTGGCTGAACATAGCTTTGGTCTGATGCTCTCGCTCTACCGTCAGATTACCCAACAGAACGCCCTGGTACATCAAGGTCAATGGAAACGGATGACCGGCCATGAACTCATGGGCAAGACGTTGGGAATTCTTGGTATGGGACGTATCGGTAAGGAGGTCGCCAAGCGCGCCAAGGCCTTTGAGATGAAGGTGATCGGTTTTGATCCCTATTGGGATGAGGCTTTCGCCAACCAATATACGGTTGCACGCCGGAAAACCGCCGATGAGGTCATCCAAGAGGCTGATATCCTGGCCCTGCACATGAATCTCACCTCCGAGAACCGCGAGTTTCTCAATGCCAAGCGTCTGGCCTCCATGAAGAAGGATGCCATTGTCATCAATACCTCACGTGGTGCCCTGGTCGATCAAGCCGCTGTGGCGGAGGCGGTCAAGTCTGGTCAGATCGCCGGTTATGGCGCTGATGTGGTCGAGCCAGAACCGATCGCGCCCGATAACCCGCTCATCGGTGTCCCCAACATCGTCCTCACCCCGCACATCGGGTCACGGACCTATGAGAGTGTGGTACGTCAAGCCACCATGGCGGTGGAGAACCTGATCCGTGTACTCAATGGGGAAACACCGCTTGCCCAAGCCAACGCCTTCAAATAAAGGTTATTTCACCAAACTCCTTATCCCAGTCTATTTCCTGGTCTGCTTCGCCTATGTTTCCATGGGCGGGGCAGGCTTGCCGGGGAAATGGCCCCTGCTGGTTAAAGGACTGATCCTCCCCGTTCTGATTCTATACATCCATCTCAATGTACGCGGTGGTTACACCACTCCCCGGCAATGGATCCTGATTGGATTGGTTTTTTCGTGGCTGGGGGATGTGCTGCTCTACTTTGAATTCGTGTATGGGCTGGTGGCATTCCTTCTGGCCCATCTCGCCTACATCTGGGCTTTCTCACGGGGATGCCGTTGGAGCGGCCTTCTCCGCGCGGGTATTCCTTATGCAGGGGCGGTGTTGTTTTATGGACTTGCCTTGCTGGTTCTGCTGTACCCACATCTGGACTCGAAACGTATTCCAGTCCTCCTCTACATGGTCGTGATCCTGACTATGCTGATCACCGCGCTGGCTCGTAAGCAGTGGGTGAACCGTACCTGTTATTGGTTATCCGTGGCGGGCGCTTTGCTCTTTGTCCTATCTGATTCTCTTCTTGCCATCCGCTCGTTCATCTGCCCCTATCCCTTTTCTGGATTACTCATCATGGGAATGTATACGCTGGCGGAGTTTCTTATTGTGGAGGGGGGGATCCGGCAAGAAGGTAAGAATTTTACACCTGTTTCCAACGAACTGAGTGAGGTAAAGTGACTCATTATGGCCACCCCCACACCATCGGAGAATCGCCCATTTGAATACATGCTTAAGATCGCGGAAGAGGCCAAACAGCTGAATCCAGATCTGCCTTCGGACATGGCCGAGAACCATGATCATTACGCGCATGGTGCGCCCCTTCGTTGGTTGGCTCGTTTGGTGGCTCAAACCGAGGCTGATGAGTCGGATCTCCCAGCCGATCTTGCTCTTAACCACGATCATTATCAGTATGGAACACCCAAAAAGGATGAAGGAATCTCTCACTAACCGGTGACCACTATTTCCTCCAAGCCGGATTCCAACCTCTTCTAGCGGCTGAGTCTCTCGGATAACCTTCATTCAGTTGGTTCCATTCCTTCATCCTTCTTGAAGGAGATGCTTTCTAAAATGAGTGTGGGCGTTGGAGAAAGGCCACTCCCTCGTTGGCGGCGGGTCTCACTGCCCCTTTTGTTGGGGACGGTTATTCTCGGTGTCCTCTATCCCGGCGCGGAAGGCGACTGGCTCCCTGGCCTCCTTTTGCCATCGATCCCCTTGGCGTTGTTACTCGTTGGAACGATGGACCTGTTGCTCCGTTTTCTCGACTGCTCACGCTGGGGTGGCGGGCGTTCACGTCCCCAAGACTGTCTTCCTCCATGCTATTGGATGGGCCTCCTTGCTGTCTTTGTTGTCACAGCCTTCCTCTTTCTTCTCCTCCCTTTCTATGTCCAAGTCGTTCTTCCA
>CAZORO010000486.1:0-4535 GCA_964581845.1 uncultured bacterium | reverse complement strand
ACACCGACCTCCCCTTCTGATCTTTCAACTTTTACAGAAAGAGGGTTGCTTTATCGAGGTCCAACCACTCGATCTTCCAGGGAAAATGAAATTATAACCAGGACTAAGATTGGGAGTGCCCAGAAGAAGATCATCGTTCCCATCACCATCGAGGTCACCAGTGTTTGAAAGCTCAGCATTATCATATGCCTGACATATCGGTTCACAAACATCTACGATTGATGGATAGCCAGAAAGAGAGGTATTCTTCGATAATGAGGAACTACCGAATACAAGGAAGATTGAGTTTACAAAATCCTGAGATCCATCATCAAACTGTTCAATAATAAAATCATCAATAGTATCTAAATTAATATCTCCAACGCCACATATTCTATGCCCTGAATGGTCATAATTGGGACTCGTCCCAATAAATGTTGCATCTGCATCATCGAATAAAATATTGTAATTTGTTTCCCATTTACAGATACCTTCGTACCACTCGTCTTCATTTTCACCAATATTAACATATATATAATCAAAATTAAAATAAGCATTTAAGTCAATTTGTGGTGCGGTAATACCAACACGTAGAGTATTGCTTTGGTGAACTGTCCAATATGGATTTCCACTTCCCACAGACCAACTAACAGACTTAAGGGAGTATGAATCTGTCATTGTAATAGTCTTCGTTGGTGATAACCAACAACCACCTAATGAAACTCGTATTTGAAGAGGAGATACATTTCCACTTTTCTTTCCATAAATACGAACGATTACATTTTCTATCCATGGTGCTTGATCGCCATCCCAATCTGAAAAACTGTATATCTGCTCAACGCCTTCATCATAAGCCTTTGTGACTTGAAGTATATTTCCATCAGCTGTTGTTTTCTGAAGATTAACATAATCAGGATCATCCCATCCATTATTTAGGTCCTCATCAAGTCTAAGCAGATAAGCGTAAGACGTCGTACACAACATAAAAAATAGAATTCCAACCACTTTTGCTATTCTATTCACAGATGTCTGCAAAATACATATGCTTATCATTAGATAATCTCCTTTCTCTTTGCACCAATCAAACCACTGTTGGTGATATTTTAAGAATATAGGCCAGATGATAACCAATGTCAATACTAATATCTGGTATAATAATTATTATAATAAATTAATAATATATAAAATTAATATAAAATATATTAGCATTTAATGTCTTATAAACAGGAGATAATAAAATAAACTCGGCAAATAACCTGATATTAGTACATTGCATATTATTTTTCTCCTAAAAAAACCTTTGGGACCTGTTATTCTAATATCAAAAGGGATAGTATAATGAGATGTAGTGGTCTGAATTGTTTTCTCAGAATATGTGAGGAGGTCAATGATGCATTCACAAAAATCAGGTCACGGCTTCACTTTGATCGAACTCCTGATCGTGATCGCCATCATCCTTATTCTAATCGCCATTGCTTTACCCAACTTTTTGGAGGCACAAGCCCGCGCGAGATTGGCTCGAGTAAAGGGTGATGGGAAGACACTGATCACCGCAATCGAGGCTTTCAGGACCGAAAGAGGCGTGCTCTTAATCGACTTCTGGGATGATGGGAGCACACCAGCTCACAAACGCTGGCTTTCAAAGCTTGGAATGGTCGGAAGGGATCCCATAGTAGAATACAAATATTTCGAGGAGTGTTATTACCCTCTGACTTCACCAGCACGATACCTGACCCAGGTACCGATTGATTTATTCAATACACCCAAGAAGCAGGTTGGCCTGAGTGCGGGAGAGACTGGTGTGGCTTATATCTATTTTGACAACGATACACTGGTTCCAAATACATATGACTTCGGTATTGACCGTTGGCAACCTGGGAATACTCTTCAAATCAAATCGCAGACAATACCCCTAAGAGATGGAGAATATGGAGTTCTCAGTGTTGGACCCGATGGCTTTCTTGGAACCACCAGTAATGGAGATGAGCGTGGAATGGCATACAACCCAACCAACGGGACCTATAGCCGGGGCGACATGGTCACCCTCAGCCGGGGCGGAACCTAATCCGTGCTCGATCTGGATCCCTTTCCAATAGATCAACCCATCCCCAGCCATCCCTCCCCCGGCGAGGAGCAGGGACGGCGCATGGAGCTGAAACATCTCCAGCGCGAAGTGGAACGTTTACGGCTGGTGGTCGAGGTGGTTATCCGGGCTCTCGTCGAAAAGGGCCTCTATACCCGCGAACAGCTCAATGCCATGGCGAATCTGGTGGATGTGGAGGATGGACGCCGGGATGCTGGATTGCGGATGGCTAAGGAGGTTCGCAAGTGCTCGAATTGCGGCCGTACCATGATGGATATCTCCGGTGCCTGTCTCTATTGTGGACACCAGGAGGTCATGAGTATCATTTGAGATCCTCCCTTCCCATGGCCGCGGGTATCACCTTGCGTGTTCTTATCCTTCTCCTCTTTGCGCTGATCACTACTTCCATGGGGATATGTGAGCCATTATCAGTTCAGGGATCAGTAAATATGAGCACACCAACTGTTCCGGAAAGCCCCATTACCCTGTGCATCGGAGACCTTACAGCGGTTTTCGCGGACAATGAGGCCTTCGGACCTGTTCATAAGAAACGGTATAATGGGATTGCTTCACTGGTTCATTCCTCCTCCTCCGGAAACCTCTTTGTACCCGACTATGCCGGCTTCAACCTGGAACATTTCTTTGGCGGTGACTTCCTGGAGGAGCTCTTCGAGCCACGGGAGCATCCGATGATCCTGTCCCGTGTGGATGAACGGACTGTCCGTCTCCACCAGCCCCCGCCCCCACGTTCCAAAGTGGAAACGGTTCATGAGTTCCGGCTGTCACCTCCACATTTCATCGATGTCAGCGTGAAGATCATCCTCCATGATCTGAGCCCATTCCCCCATGGCTATGCGGGTCTGTTTTGGGCCAGTTACATTCACAAGCCGGAAAGCCTGGCGATCCATTTCTGGGGAACGAGCCTGGACAATCCCCAGCCTCATTGGATTGAGGCTCTCTCCGAGGCGCATGGGGTCAAGTCCTCCCATCTATTCATCGGAGATATCTTTGAACCCTTCTATGCCCCCAATTTCAACACCACGCTTGCTAGTCACTTCTCGGATTACCGGTATGCCGAGCCATTCTACTTTGGACGGAAGGGTAAGATGGTCTATGCGATCTTCTTCGACCGGACCGAAGGGATCCGTTTCAGCCAGTCGCCCACTGGGGGAGGCCAAGGTAATCCCGCCTGGGACCACCACTTGCTGATCCGTGATCCCAAAGTGGGCGTGGCCTATGGATACCGTGCCCGCCTTGTGTACAAGCCGTTCATCTCGGCTGAGGATATCAGGGAAGAATACAAGCAATGGGTAAAGGAACTGGAGGCAACCCAGTAAACGGAAGGCTTTAACCAGCTGGCAATCCCAAAGAAGCCCGCCATTCCTTTTCGATGTCCGCCACACTGATATTCGCGTTGTCTTTAAGGGCTTGATCGAAGGGAACTCCGCCAAGCAGCGACCGCATCAGCTGGCGCAGACCATTCATTCTGATGGTATCAATCAATTGAATCACAAGAGCTTTGGATTGTAGATAGGCCATACTGACTTGTTTGGAGTCCTCGATGCGGATGATCTTCTGAAGTGTCAAATCCTCCATGCGGAAAAGCAGGAAGTTCTCACCCGCCACCTGGAGCTGGTGAGCCTCCTCGGAGGTCAGCCTTTGAGATCCATCGGCCAAGTACTGGGCAAGACCAGCCGCGAACCAATAGGGTGTGGATGGACCTCCGCAGTTTTGAACCAAAGCCGCCACATACTGAAACTGAGCGAAGGTAGAGAAATCCTCACCCGTGAGATCCGCATCTTTCATGGGTATCGAAATACGCTCGGGCTCCACACGGCTACCGGGGGTGGAGATCCACTCGCGGAGGGGGACAAAAGGATCCTCCCAGCGGACAGCCACAACTAATGGTGTCATGGGATTCACCGCAAGGGTTCGTGCCACCTTGAGCCGGAGGTCCTTGAGAACCCGTTTGATCCCCTGTTCCTGAGAGGGTGTGGCTCCCACGGCTTCGAGCACGAAAAACGAATCCTTTTCGGAGAGTGGAAGCCCCTTATTCTCCGCCTCGATTTTTAAACGCTGAAGAAGGGAGAGGACCTTAGGATTGTCTCCAAGGATTTCCAAGGCCAGTTCCAAGTCAGCGATTGCATCCTGAAAAAAGTCTTGCTCGTAATAAATCCTCGACCGGTCAAGATATGCCAGCGGATCATCCGGATTAACTTGTATGGAACGGTCATAGAGGTCCAGCGCATCGGCCACTTCATTGCGGCGGAACTTCTGGCGTCCCTCAAGGAGATAAGTGCGCGAGTAGGTCTCCCGGATGCTCGCGGCAAGAGTTCCCAAACCGAACTGATCCACCACTTTCTGAGCGTTCTGAATTGACTCGCGCGCGGAGATGAAATCTCCTTTCTGTAACAGCTCCACAGCCCGGTTGTGGAAGAAGATGGCAAGGTTGGAGGCCACCCGGACATCCTTC
>CAZORO010000485.1:0-4535 GCA_964581845.1 uncultured bacterium | reverse complement strand
TCCGATCCGGTATCATCATTCTCATTGTCCGAGCGCTCGGGGAAGGTTCCTGTGTCGGTGTCCTCGTCGTTTTCGCCACCATGGTCACCTGGAGTAAATTGCCCGGGCCCACCAGGCTGCCATCCTGGACCAGCCCCTGCCGCCCCTCCGGCCTTACCAGTTTGGGTCCCGCTTTTCATCGATCCCTGGATGAAGGCTCCGTTAGGTTCGATATCCAGCGTATCGCCATCGTCCAGTAGACGTCTGCTCTTCATTGTCTTCGGATCCAGGATGGCAATTTTCCCACGATAGACACGGAACTTCACTTTGGGATTGCCTTGAACCGCGGGAAGAACTTGGGTGCTGAACTTGGTGCCACGGACCGCGGCGACCGCGGTGAGAGTCTGAACCTCGAATCGTTCTGAATTGGGATCGATCTTACGGACATTGGCGGTGATTTGGCCATAATCGACACTCACACGGGCATTCTCCCCACCAGAAGCAAGATCCGCGAAGAGCTCACTGATCTTAACCCTTGACATTTCTTTGATCTCCACTGTGGTTTGCGTGGGTTCTCCACCTCCACCGGATCCGGGTTTGCCTTCGATCAGAAGCACAACCCGTGAATTCTTGGTTGTAACGACCCTATCTCCTGCCTCAAGGCGGGTTTTGTTGATTTGGATTGTCTGCGGAACTTTTGATCCCTCTTTGAAAAAGGAAGCTTTCCCCGCCGCCTCGATGACTAACGCGGTCATTTTGGGGGGATTGGCGGGTTGAGCCTGCGCGGTCATGACAGCCATGCAGGTGAGGAAGGTGATCATGAGAACAGCAGAGATTGTGCGCATCGCGAGCTCCTTACGGGTGTGGGTCTCTTTCTAGAAGTTTTTATATTCTCCAAGTTGAAAATGTCTCACCGGTAGTATAGCGGCTTCCTTGAAGATGACACATACATATTATGCCTCACTTCCTGCCAGCATGGGAGAAAGGGCATTCTTGGCTTTATCACGGATCCCTTGCGGGATGGTTCTCTGGAGCAGCTGGACTGCATAGGGGGCCTGACCGGGAAAGAAGAACTGAAGTTTCTCTGGATGGTTCCGCAGAAACCGTGAGGCCGCTAGCTTGCGGACGAAGCCGGGAGAGCGGTACTGTGTGAGGAGGTAGAGACGGTTGTAGAAGGCATAGCGCTTCTCATCGAGAGGATGCGTATCTTTCTTCTCCTCGTAGACACGGGTCAGCTCATAATTGGGAAAATAGGACAGATAACTGAGCGTGTCGCTGCCGATCTTCACCGGTTGAGGCATGTCTAGAAGCAGTTCAAGGGTTTTCCGGCAGTCCTCCTCGGTTTCCAGGGGATTGTTGGTGATGATATCGATGGAGTATTCAATACCCGCCTCGGAAAGATTGCGTGCCGCCTCCAGCACCATACCGCGTGGCGCGGGACGGCCATATTGGTTAACCAGGACCTCCTCGCTCCCGCTCTGGACACCCATGCGCACCTCAACATCACCAGCGCTCTTGAGCAATGTACAGATGTTTTTGTCGCATTGCTGGGGGTAGACATAGGCCCAGTAGGGCAACCCAATCTCTGCCTTGTAGCGCGGGAGGAACACCTTCAGCCACTCCTTGTGGATGGAAAAGATGTCATCCCAGAAATGGATCTTTTTAACGTTGTAGCGCGCCTTGGCGGTCTTCAGGATTTCAAGGGCATAGTCCACGCTATGGCGGCGGACATAGCGTTGCCCTTTGTACATGTCATGCAGCACGTTGTGGATGCAGAAGGTGCACTTGTAGGGGCAACCGCGCGAGGTGCTGAAGAGGAAGTCATCCCAACAGTCGCGATCAACGCGCGGCCAGAGGCCATCCCAGCTGATCTCGAACTTGTCTTGAGGCTCGAAGTCGGGCAGGGGCAGACGGTCCAGATCCTGGATCAGGGGACGGAGGTTGTTGCGGAAGACCTTGCCATTCTCCTTGGCCCAGATGTTCTGAATCCCGGTAAGGTCGCCTTTCTTGTCCCAGGCGGCGGCAAACTCAGCAAGCGGATCCTCCCCCTCGCTGATGCACAGATAATCCGCGAATTGGATGTCAAACTCAGGGTTGACTGTCGGTTCGATCCCGCCCCAGATCACCTTGAGGCCAAGCTCGTGTCGTATTCGCTCGGTCACCTCCCGCGCGGTGTTGATGAACTTGGAGGTTAGACTGATCCCCACGAAATCACACCTGCGTTCACGGATCAAGTCGATGAGGAGCTTCCACTCGGTCTCGGAAATCCGTCTTGGATAGCAGTAAGCGATCTCGCCACGAGAGCAGAGGCCGACATTGATCTCATCGATGACCGGTTCAGAGGGAAAATCCGCCTTCATCAGGACTTCATACTGCTTGAGATAAATGACAGTCACCTCATGGCCATGCAGCTTGAGATATGCCGACAGGTAGCGGATACCCAGCGCCACGGTGTCATACATTGAAATCAGGGCGATACGCGCCATGAGGAGGAGTTCCTTCCGTATAAACCTTATTTTCTGGATGAGGTAGACTATAGTCAACCAGAAACTAAAAGCCATCATGCAACCCCTTCAACCCCCATCGAAAGCCCTGCTCAGCCGTATCCGTAAACTCCAAACCCGCAAGGGACGCGAGGAAAGTGGGAGATTTCTCTCTGAGGGAACCAAGGTGGTCAGTGAGTGTCTCTCAGCCGGTTTGTGCTGTCACACACTGCTCTTCTCGGATGAGTTCCCAGAATCAATTCAGGAAGAACTGGCCTCGCTGTTCCTCCCTCTCGCTCCGGTTACCTTGGCCATGATGGAGAGGACTGGCTTTGACCGCCTGTGCGGCACTCAAACCCCCCAGGGTGTGATTGGAGAGTTCGACCAACCAGCCGCGCCCAGTTTGTCTCCACTGGAATCCGGCCTATCCCTTATCGTGGTCCTCGATGAAGTCCAGGATCCCGGCAATGTGGGAACCTCGATCCGTGTAGCCGCCGGACTTGGCGCGGAAGGAGTACTCCTCACCCAAGGGTGCGCTGATTTGTGGAATCCCAAGGTGGTGCGGGCCTCCGCGGGGGCGGTTTTACATGTTCCGGTATGGCGAGGAATCAACTCTGGAGATGCGGCCCAGATTCTTTCTTCCGCGCGCTATACCTTCTGGATTGCGGATGCCTCGGGCGAATCGCTTTTTTCAGAAACACGGATCCCAGAGCGGTTAGTTCTTGTACTTGGAAATGAATCCCATGGAGCTTCCTTATCTTGGCTTGAGGTCCAAGGCGCCCGGCGGATCGGCCTGCCGATGGACCATGGAGTAGAATCACTCAATGTGGGAACTGCCTTGGCGGCCCTGCTAGGGTCGATACGGGGCATGAAGCTGTCTCCAACTTGAGTTCCGGTTAAGGTCCCGGAGAGGGTGGATTTCTCCTCACCCTCACTTAGGGTATAAATCCATCGCCAGTGAACGGAAATCCCGCACACGGTGAACAGTCGCGAGATCGGCATCATGCTGATCCCTGCCATTCACGGAAGTCCGTGAGAGGATTACCAGGTCATCCCCATCCAACACCATCACGGGGTACATAAATGACTGTTGAGGGTTTTGTATGTTGGCGATACAGCCAGCGGGAAACCAGTTCAAGGCATCCACGCTGTAGGATAGCATCAGGAACCGGCGGTCATTGCCGGGTCCACCCGCGAATCTTTTCCCTTGACGGATTGTATCCCATTGGAAAACGGTCCCTTGTGAATCAGCAGGTAGATTGGCGGCCATCCAAAAAAGGCGAGATTGGTCATCCTGCAGGACGAAGAATTTGTTCTGTCCACCGGGCACCGGATAGAACTGGGTGAAATGAAGATCCATGCCATCGCTGGCTTCGGTCAAATCACACACCGCCGCCAAGCCCGCTGTGGCATACCCATCAAGCACGGTCCTCGACAAAACCCGGATCTGTCCTTGAACTAGAACTACATTAGGTTCGAGCCAGCTGTCATCCGGCCATTGTTCCCATTCCGGCAGCATGGCGGGGTACATACCACGGACAACGGATTTTGGAGTGGCGGGTTTTCCGGCCTCGCAGGACATCCTCCAAGCGGAAGGAGACATGAGATCCCGCCTGAGATCACCTGAGATGACCACGATACCACCCTGGTAACCGTTGCGATTGAGTGCCCAGTAAAGGCGGTCATGGAACATCACCATTCCAGTATGGCAGTTCCAGTATGAACCCTGGAACAAGGTGGTGGGTTGAGACCAGGTTGCTCCCTCATCCATGCTCCTGATGAGTGACACATTTTCCCATTTGCTGGGCTGTACGAACATGTAGGTGGCACCCTCATGGACAAAGGGAGTGGCATCGGAATAAGGAAGGGTTGGCAGAGAAGTCCAGGTTTTGCCCTCATCGGAGCTGTGTGAAAGGAATGTCCGCCAAGATTGAACTCCATGCCAGTCCTGCGTAGCTCGTTCCAGGCAAGGCGCGGCAACCAGGAATCCGCCTGAGGGCAAACGAGCAATTCCTGGATCGTGAATGTAATATCGTCCCGTTTCTGGAACACGTGCCGCGATTGAGTAATTCT